>DASYAJ010000139.1:0-2513 GCA_036501405.1 Kapaibacterium sp. (SeqCode) | reverse complement strand
CCTGGGAATGTTTTCTTGCTGATGTTAAATGTGAACGGCGTTATCACAACGCGCAATTTGGTCGTCCAATAATAATCCCACGATTCGGCTTCGCGCACCGTAAGGGCCATTAAGCGGTCGTCCCTCTGGGACTTTGGAAATCAAAATAAAACGTTACCCCGCGCTTACGCACGGGGCTACGAATATGTCGCCGCTAAGCGGCTAAGAAAAACTTTCGAAATTTTTTCAAAATCGCTTGACATTGCGGTTTTTATTTCGTATCATTGAAGGTATTTTGATGGGCACCTATTGCCAATCAGAAATTATCATTCCTTGAAATCCGATAAATATAACTTTTCGATTCCTTCTTAGAGCGTGGGAACTATGAATTATGAATTTACGAGATGCGAATTTTGGCTAATCTGGGCATAGTTCATGAACTCCATTTCCCCCCCGCACAAAAAAATATGTTTCTGTGGAGCAGCCATGGAAAATAATGTAACATCCATTGCTCCAGGAGAGACTTCGATTTCCGCTGGCCGCTCGAGTTGAGGACAAGTTCGCGAGAATGACAAGGGAAATGAACTTTCTTCCTGGCTTCCGTGCTAATACGCGCCATGAAACGCAGAGTTTTTAGCGGGATTCAGCCATCGTCCGATATTCATCTCGGTAATTATATCGGGGCGGTGAAGCGGTGGGTCGAAATGCAGGATGGATCGACGATGCTTCCGGATGGATCGACGACGATGCTTCCGGAGAAGGAGAATATCTTCTGCATCGTCGATCTGCACGCGCTGACGATCCCGCAGGATCCGAAGCTGCTTCGCGCGCGGACGCTGGAGCTGATGGCGCTTTTTCTGGCCGTGGGTCTCGATCCGGAAAAGAGCGTGCTCTTTGTGCAGAGTCACGTCAGCGCGCACGCGGAGGGCGGCTGGCTGCTGAATTGCGTGACGCCGGAAGGATGGTTGAAAAAGATGACGCAGTATAAAGATAAATCGGCGAAGCAGGAGACGGTGCTCACGGGCTTGCTCGATTATCCTGTGCTGATGGCGGCGGACATTCTCTTTTACGATACGCACGAAGTTCCCGTCGGTGCGGACCAGAAGCAGCATGTGGAACTTGCGCGGAATATCGCGGAACGATTTAATTATCAGTACGGCGAGACGTTTATCGTTCCCGAGCCGGTCATCGCCGCCGCCGGCGCGCGCATCATGGGTTTGGACGATCCTACGATAAAAATGTCGAAGATGTTTGGGCATATCAAAGGCCATTCGGTCCGCTTGCTCGACGATCCGAAGGACATCGAGCGCACGATCATGCGTGCAAAAACGGATTCGGGAAGCACGAACGATCATGCTCCGGACATCTTATTCTCCAGCGATCCGGCAAAAGCAGGGGTGAATAATTTGCTGACGATTTATCAGGTGCTAACGAATAAATCGAAGGACGCGGTCGAGCGGGATTTTATTTCGGCACGCGGATATGGGGATCTGAAAAAGGCGGTGGCAGAAGTCGTCATCGCAACGACGGAACCGATTCGGCAACGGCATCAGGAAATTATGTCTGATGCAACCGAACTGGAACGAATGATGCAGCGCGGCGCTGAACGCGCGCGAGAAATTTCCGCACCGCGCCTGCTGGACGTGAAGATTAAAATGGGGTTGATTGCCTAAACGTGATGTGAACGCGATTTCGTCCTTCTCGGTTATTTTGTGAAGATATGATTCAGGAATATATTCGGGAAGCGATGCGTCACGCAGCCTACAAGATGCTTGAGGACGACCATTCCTTTTTCGGCGAAATACCGGAGTGCCAGGGAGTTTGGGCTAACGCTCCATCGCTGGAAGCGTGCCGGGAGGAACTCGAAGAGGTACTGGAAGATTGGCTGCTCATCCGGCTGCGTAAGGACATGTCGATCCCAGCGATGAAAGGAATAACGCTTGACGTCCACGAAGTTGTATAATGGCACGAATTGGGCCGATCAGCCGCGATCATTTGATTCGAAATATGCGGAAGCTTGGTTTTCACGGTCCCGAAGCCGGCGCAAAACACCAAGCGATGGCACGCGGAAGTCTTCTGGTAAGAATCCCGAACCCCCATGGCTCCGATATTGGCGTTGGGCTGCTTAAAGAAGTGCTGAGACAAGCCGGTATTTCCAAAAGCGATTGGGAACAATTATGAAGTTGCAGAACCTTCCGCTTTTATTGCTCGAATTATGACCGCTCGGCGTTCCGAGTTCCCGTTCTTCCCGCTAGCGATGGCAGTATCTCTCTTGCTGCTTTCGACGCATCTCGCGCTGCCGCTTTCGGGCGACAACGAGATTTATCAGTCGATGGCATCGGATTTATTTCGGTTCCACGCGCTTCCGTACCTCGGTTCGTGGGATCAGAATTTTCCGGGCATTGTTTATATGCATTGGGTGTCCATCGTGCTGTTTGGGAACTCGGCGTTCGGATTTCAATGCTTGGACCTCTTGGTGCATGTGGCGATGTCGGTCTTGCTTTACCGCATTCTTCGCCGATGGCTGAATGGCT
>DASYAJ010000138.1:0-2016 GCA_036501405.1 Kapaibacterium sp. (SeqCode) | reverse complement strand
ATCCGAAGATAAAAATTCGCAATGAACATTATCCATTCGGTTAAGCGGCACGAGAAAGCGGTTCTTTTCACGGCAGCACTCCTGCTCGCGAGCGGTATTATGCTGCTGTTTACGATGCCGGTCGGCTTGTTCCCGGATATTACATTTCCGCGGATTGTGGTGCTGGTCGATAACGGGGAGGAACCGGCCGAACGAGTCATGGTGGACCTGACGAAACCGTTAGAAGCCATTATCAGCGCGGTTCCAGGCGTGCAAATGGTGCGTTCCATCACGAGCCGTGGTTCCGTGGAAATCGACGTGTTCTTTAATTGGGGAACCAATGTGATGGAAACCTTGCAAACGCTCCAAGGAACGATAGGCAGTGCGCGCGCGACGATGCCATCGACCGCGACCATTACAGCACAACAAATGAACGTCTCCGTGTATCCCATCGAGGGATACAGCCTGACGTCGAACTCGGTTTCGCCAGTGGAACTTCGTGACCTTGCGCAATATACTGTTCGGCCAGCACTGCTACAGGTTCCTGGTGTGGCGCGTGTTGAAATTACGGGCGGCCAACAGCGCGAATTTTGGGTGACAGTCGATCCGACAAAGCTTGCCTATTATCATTTGGATATTCGCACTGTCAACGATGCGATTCAGAAAGCGAATATTATCGCATCGACGGGATTGGTTGAAAACAATTACCAGCTTTATCTTTCCCTTGTGGATGGCCTCTTAAAAAATACCGACGACATTGGGAACGTTACCGTCACGACATTGAGCGGAGTTCCCGTTCACGTCTCTGACATTGCTACCGTTGCTCCGGCGATTGCTGAGCAATATATTCGGACGACCGCAGCCGGAAAAGAAGCGGTGCTCATCAATGTGATGAAACAACCGTCCGGAAGCGCGGTTGCAATTGGCCTTGCAGCGCAGAAGGAACTTGCAGGTCTTAAACTTCCGCCGGGCGTCCATATCGAAAATTTTTACGATCAATCGGGCTACATCGAAAACTCGATTGCCAGTACGCGCGATTCGATTCTTATCGGAATTGTGCTGGCGATGATTGTCCTGCTTCTCTTTTTGCGAAGCTGGCGCATTACGCTGGTGCTCGCGATTATTGTTCCCACAACGATTCTTGCCACAACCGTATGCCTGAAGGCCATTGGTGAAACGATCAACATCATGACGCTTGGCGGCATTGCTGCGGCAATCGGCCTTATCATCGACGATTCCATCGTTATTATCGAAAATATTTTTACCCATTTTGCCGACGCGAAAGCACAGATCTCCCAGGATAACAGGTATCACACGCGCATGTTTTTGCAAGCAGCGAAGACTTCGATTATTGAACTTCGCCCGGCGATCATCGGCTCGACGGCAAGTACGCTTGTCATTCACATTCCACTCGGATTTTTGGGAGGGATTACGGGCGCGTTTTTTCGGCCGCTTTCCATCACAATGGTCTTCGCGCTTCTTCTTTCTTTTCTGTTTTCGATTACGTTGGCGCCTCTGTTGGCCTCGCTGCTGCTGCGCGGAAAGGAGATGGAGCGCGAAATCGAGCGGGAACATAAACCGGGAAGGATATTCCGGGCCTACGACCGGACCATGCACGGTCTCTTTCGGATTCGCTGGGCTTCTCCGATTGTAGCAATGGTCTTGCTGGGAATTACGTACCTGCTCTCGCAACAAGTCGGAAGCAGCTTCATGCCGGAAATGGATGAGGGATCGTTTGTGCTCGATTATACGTCGCCGCCGGGAACCTCATTGACGGAAACGAATCGGATGTTGATGAACGTAGAGCAGATTTTGATGAAAGTTCCGGAAGTCGAGTCCTATTCAAGGCGGACCGGAACGCAGCTCGGATTTTTTATCACGGAACCGAATACCGGCGACTATCTCGTGAAGCTCAAGCCAAAGCATGCGCGTTCGACCGAGACTGTGATGGACGATGTTCGCAAAAAAGTTCACGTTGCACAGCCGGCGCTTACGATTGATTTTGGCCAATTGCTTTCCGATATTATTGGCGATCTT
>DASYAJ010000137.1:0-1754 GCA_036501405.1 Kapaibacterium sp. (SeqCode) | reverse complement strand
ATAACGGCGCCATTTTCCAAGAAGGGAAATCTTCCGATTTCGATTCCGGCAGGTTCCAGCGCAATCTTGCCACTGGAATTCTCACCCGATAGCGTCGCCGGCGATACGGGAACGGCGATTATCGTCCTCACCGAGAATGGGACAATCGTGTACGATACAATCACGCTTACGGGCGCGGGCAAAGCAAGCGGCACATTCCAGTATAGTGGCGGGGCTTCGGTCGATTTCGGCGCGGTCTCGCTGTGTAGCGACAGCATTGCGGAACTGCCATTCCTCAATACATCGTGCGATTCGGCCTCCATCGATAGCGTGGTGGTTTTGCCACCCTATTCGATTTCTGGAACGCTTCCTTTCCACATCGCCGGTGGGAAAGATTCGGGAATTAATATCCAATTTACTCCCACGACACTCGCAAGCGATACCGAAAAAGCCATCGTGTTCGTGACCGTGAATGGCGTGCCACAGATCGATACCATCGTCTTCACCGGTTCTGGCTTGAGCGGTAATGCGACGCTGGCGAGCACGGCGCCGGGGAACTCGATTTCGGCTTCGCGCCTCGATTGCGATACCACGGACACCTCGACCTTCTGGCTCTATAATCCTGGCTGCGATACGTTGCGATTCGCCAGTGGATTTTCGGTGCTTTCTGTTGGCGGCGGTTCCTGGAGCACCACGCCCGGTTCCAAGCCGGCGCTTCCGCCGCTCGATTCCGTTCTCATCACCATCGTTTCTCATAATCGCGTGGACGGGAATTATTCAGGGCTGTTCCAGACGAGCTATCTCGATACAAATGGCAAACCCCGAACATTCAACGTAAATATCTCGGAAGCAATTAATTCATCGCCGCGCACGCTCGCGATCGATACCGCACCTGTGATCCTTTCCACGGTGCTGCCGTGCAACACGGAAGATACGATTATTCCCTACACGAATACGAGCTGCTTGACAGACACATTCATCGGCTGGCGGATGCTGCATTATGGCGATGGCTTCCAGGTCTATAATATCGCGTCGCAGCCGGTGCCGATTCCATCCGGCGCGACGGATTCGCTCACCCTGACGTTCGACGGTTCGCATACGGGAACGATCTACGACACGATCGTCATCATCGTCGGGACCGATGATGATTCGGTACGACGAATTCCGATCCAGATTTTCGTTCCACCGGTCGATACACTCCATTTTGTACTTCAAATGCCGAAAATTCTGACGGCAAAGGAACTGTTCCCGGTCAATATCTATCCCGATCGTGAAATAAAAGCGTCGAATCTGACCTCTGCGGCTGGCCGGTTCTCTTGGATCGATAAAGATTTTGTTTTCGATAGCATTTCCGCAGCGCCCGGCCTGACACTCAAATACAATGGACCGTGGAAAAACGGGACCACCGATCTCATCGACTATTCTGTTTCGAATACGAACGGACTTTCACTCGACACGGCGACCCCGATGGTGCAGATCTGGCTCGTATCGACGCTGACCGATACGATCAACTATGCAGTGATGCTCGATTCGCTAATGCTCGATAATGGCGATGCGCAGTTTGCAGATTGCATTCTTGCGACCGCAACCGCCGGAGCTGGGACCGATACGGCGAAGTTTCAGGCGCAATGCGGGGACACACTGCTGATCGAGCAATTGCAAAACACGGCGCTCATTTTTGCAACGGACCCCGCGCCAAATCCTTTGACCGAAGAGAATGGGTTTACGACGAAGATCACGCTGCAAAGTCCGGTGAGTGGCGAAGCCGCAATCGA
>DASYAJ010000136.1:0-2000 GCA_036501405.1 Kapaibacterium sp. (SeqCode) | reverse complement strand
AATGAATAACTACCTATCGGTCTAAACAGTTTTATGTAACTCGTTCCACTGTTTCAGGATGTCATTTCCATCCAGGCGGCGCTTTTTCAAATGCTCGAACCATCCGGGGGATAGTTGTGTAAATTCAATTTCATTGCCGTCCGGATCTCGAAGTGCGGTAATCCGGCTCGTTCCAAGCGGCTTTGGAGGGTAAAGCGGAGCGACACCGTGCTTTCGAAGATGTTCGAGGAATCCGTCCATATCGAATATCTCAAAGGCTAGCCTTACAGAGCCTACTCCAGGATTGGCATCATTCGAAGCGAAATCTTCAGTAGGATGAATCGCGAAATGCAAATCGCCCAGCTCGCAGCCATAATCCCTCGCTGTGTCATCATGCTGCTCCTCTTCAAGCGGAATGCCGATAACATCACGATAGAATCTCGCCAACCGCTCAGCGCCTTTGGAAACCAATAATACTGCCGAAAGAAATTGTGTCGATGTATAAGCGAATTTTTATTCCACTTCCGCCACCCTATGCTTCGCCGATTCCTGCACGACTTTATCGGCAAATTCGCGAGGTGCTTCTTCGTAGTGGCTAAAAGACTGCTTGTGAATCGCTCGGCCTTGCGTCAGCGAGCGAAGGCGTGTCGAATAATGATAAAGTTCCGCCAGCGGAACTTGCGCGCGGATCACTTCGAAGCCGTTCTTCGAATCCATTCCCATAATTTTGCCTCGACGCGATGAAATATCACCCAACACATCGCCCATGTGTTCTCCGGGAACGGAAATTTCAATGTCATAAATCGGTTCCAATAGCGCCGGTTTTGCTGAAAGGAATGCTTCCTTGAAGGCCATCTTGCCGGCGGTCTTGAAGGCGTTTTCGTTCGAATCGACCGGATGTTCCTTCCCATCGTAGAGCGTCACGCCAACATCCACAACCGGATAACCCGCAAGCGGTCCATGCACGAGGAATTCGTGAATCCCTTTATCGACGGCTGGAATATGCTTCCCAGAAACCACGCCACCAACGATCGCATCGATAAATTCATAGCCTTCACCACGCTTGCGAGGTTGAAGTTTGATCGCCACCTCGCCGAATTGTCCTGCGCCGCCAGATTGCTTTTTGTGCCGATAGCGTGTGTCCGCGGGGGATTTAATCGTCTCGCGGAATGGAATGCGCGGTTCGACAATCTCGACCTCGACTTTGAATCGTTCCTTCAAGCGCCGAATCGCAATATCCAAATGAAGTTCCCCTTGTCCTTCGATCAGCATTTGATGCAGTTCGGCATCGTGCCGCATCAGGAATGTGGGATCTTCTTCATGCAAGGAATGAAGTCCCATCGCAATCTTTTCTTCATCGCCTTTATTTTTTGCGGCGACGGCGCTGGTAATAACCGGCGCTGGAAAGTCGATCGGATGCAGGACGACGGGAAACGTGCGCGAGGAGAGCGTATTATTCGTGTGCGTATCTTTCAATTTCACAGCTGCAGCAATATCGCCACACTGGACGGTCGGAACTTCTTTGCGATTCTTGCCCGTCATGACGAAAAGCTGTGCGATGCGTTCGCTTTTGCCATTCGACTCATTGACGAGGTCCATGCCGGAATGAAGTTCGCCATGATAAACGCGGAAGAATGAGAGGTCCCCAAGATGCGGTTCGCTGACGGTCTTGAAAATAAAGAGCGTCGTTGAATCTTTCGAGGCACTGTTGAGATGGACTTCCTGGTTGGTGCCGGGATTTGTTCCCAATACATCGGCAATGTGGTCTTCCGGCGCGGGAGCGTTTGTCACGATAAATTCGAGTATGCGCTTCGTGCCGATATTCTTTTCCGCCGATGCACAGAGCACGGGGAAAAGCTTCCGGTGCGCGAGCGATTCGTGGATGCCGCCCGAAAAATGCGATTCTTCGAGCTGCCCATCGCTCGCGAAAAATTCCTCCATCAGTGTATCGTCGCTTTCCGCAACGATTTCGACAAGTTGCCGGTGCAGTTCATCCGCTTGCGTGCGAACGCGGTCGGGAA
>DASYAJ010000135.1:0-2689 GCA_036501405.1 Kapaibacterium sp. (SeqCode) | reverse complement strand
ATTCAAACCGAGGATTCCTCCGGTCCGGAACAAGCCGCTGCTTCGGCGGATTTTTTATTTTTCGCAATGGTCCTTGCTGCCATTGCGACAGGAATATTTTCTTTTAAATTACACAAGCACGCCTTACGAAGCTCATAATTTATGAGAGGTTTAGAACAAACCCTTTACGCTTATGAAAACGAAAATGCCTAATCGGCTCGATCGATCCGATCATGGGCGAGGCGGATAAGTATATGGAAACGGAGGCCGCAATGGAGGAAGTGAAAAAGCTCAACCTTCTAAAAAAGGAATAGAAGAACGAATTCCTTCCCTCTCGCATTTATACGAATTATGAAAACGAAAACGCCATCGGCGAAGCCTCATAAAGTGCGTCGGGCATCGAAAGTCCTTAAAAAAACTGCGCCGAAGCTGCGGCGTACAAGAGAAACGCCGTACGATCGCACGAAACATCTTTTAGACAAATTGACGGATTTGCCGGCCAATCCTTCGCTTCAAACGTTAAGCTTAAAAGGAAAAACACAGTCGGATCGGATTATGCTCTTGAGCAGAACTCTCAACAGCGATAACGATTCAAAAACGCAAAGCGGTCATACGCCGTATGACCGTATTAAGCATCTTCTCGGTATCCTGACCGAGCTTCCGCCCGACTTACGAACTAACCCAAAATATTTTGAAGGTTTTGGGTCGTGACAACCTATCTCATTCTTGATACAGGGCCGTTGATTGCAGCGTTGAATCCACATGATCCGCTTCATGAGTGGTCTGAAGAGCAACTTCGAATTTCTTCCTCCGCCTTCATTACTTGCGAAGCGGTAATCGCCGAAACTGCTTACTTCCTTTCGAAGTGGCGCAGGGGAATTGGAGTGTTGTTCAAATTTTTGGAAGAAGCACCTGTACACTTCCCGTTCAGCTATGCTCAAAATCGAATAGAGATTCGTGAGCTCATCGAGAAATACTCCGATGTTCCCATGTCCTTCGCCGATGCGTGCCTCGTTCGGCTGTCGGAACTTTATCCTGACGCTCCCATTCTCACGCTCGATAGCGATTTCCTTATTTACAGAAGAAATAAAAACGAACGATTACCCGTTCTCATCCCGAAAGAACGAGCCGAATAAAGGTTGGAAGACTAATTTTTTCGTATATTTGTCCTCGGAATTCTTTAACCATTCTTTAAAAACACCATGAACTGGAAACTTATCGTTCTTTTGCCACTCATCGGACTTGCGATGGGACTTCTCACAGTCAGCATTATTCCTTCGAAAATCGAGCCGATTTTTTGGCTTGCGATTTTCGTCTTTATTGCCTACGTCATTACGGGTAGCGTACCGAAGGGGAAGTATTTTGCGCACGCTTGGTTCGTGAGTTTGATCAGCGGTGTGTTTATCGGCTGTACTCATGCAATTTTTCACGATGCTTATATCGCCAATCATGCCGATGAAGTGAAACAGATGGCCGGTTGGCCCGGCGGCGAGAGTCCACTTGCCATGGTCGCATTCGGCCCCTTATTCGGAGCGATATTCGGACTTGTCTCTGGATGCATCTCGATGTTCGTTGGGAAGCTTCGTAAGCCGAAAGTACGACAAGCGGTTTCGTAATCGACCGAGTTCGTAAACGGATTTCGGGAACAGATTCTTCTCATTTTCGATTTGAGTCCATTCAACCGGCGATTTTTATCGAGAAGGTACTCGTATCACCCGATGCGGAGTGCCTTCTCTTTTATTTGAGGCTTTAGCAAAAGTTAAAAAAGAGGCTTCACAAGAAGCCACCAGCATGGAAGAAGGAAAAATTTACGTTACAAAACAGCGGCTCGTGGAGATCGAAGAAGAAATCCGCAACCTGAAGGTGCATGGCCGCAAGGACATCGCTATGCGCATTGCCGATGCGCGCGCGCAAGGCGATCTTTCCGAGAACGCCGAGTACGATGCGGCCCGCGAAGAGCAGGGATTGCTCGAACTCCGCATTCACAAAATGGAGGAGATGCTTGCCCGTATTTCTATTATCGACGAGAGCACCATTGCCACCGATAAGGTCGGTATCATGACGAAAGTGAAAGTCAAAAACGGCAAGACCGGCAAGGACAATGTCTATCGCATTGTTTCAGCCGAAGAAGCCGATTTCGAGGGCGGAAAAATTTCGATGTCCTCGCCGATTGGCCGCGCATTGATGAATAAAAAAGTGGGGGACGAAGTACAGGTGAAAGTTCCCGCCGGAATCCTCGATTTGAAAATTGTTTCGATAGGGAAATAAAAAAGAACCAGGATTTGCAGGATGGAAAGGATGATGCAGGAGGGGGAATCATGCAAGATTTCCGTCCACGTTCCATGTACATCTTCCCATCCTGTAAATCTTGGTTCTTTCCCTGCCCGAGTGGCGTAATTGGTAGCCGCAGCAGACTCAAAATCTGCCGTTCGCAAGGACGTACCGGTTCGAGTCCGGTCTCGGGCACACGCATCAATCGAATTCTGGAACTCCGTTAAGAATCGAACATGGTCAAAAATAAATCCCTGTGTAATAATTGTATGTAGCGGAGAGTTATCCGTCTCATTCCTATTTTCATTATGCGCATCATTTCTATTCTTCGTGCCGTCTCCAGGATAACACAGACCCTACCCTTCTTTTTTCTTGCAAGTGTCTGTTATTCTCAAACAATTCCCGCAAATCCTGTCTTATGGCTTCAGGCCGATAAAGG
>DASYAJ010000134.1:0-3421 GCA_036501405.1 Kapaibacterium sp. (SeqCode) | reverse complement strand
GTATTGAGATCGAGCGAACCCGAAAGCATGACAACGCTGAGCAATCCAAGGCCGAGCGTCAGTTCGTAGCTAATCATCTGGGCGCTGGAACGAAGACCGCCGAGCAGCGAGTACTTCGATCCGCTGGACCAACCGGCCAGCGTAATTCCATATACGCCCAGTGAGGTCAGGGCGACGATAAAGAGCACACCGATATTGATTCCCGATGCGATGGTGAGCGGGATGACATTCGTGCCGATTGTCAGCGTTCCGCCGAAGGGAATAACGGAAAGCACGGTGAACGCGACGACGATCGAAATCACGGGCGCGACCCAGTGGAACCATTTCTCGGCCTGGTGCGGCTCGATGTCCTCTTTGAGGAGCAGTTTCAGCACGTCCGCGAGCGGCTGGAGCAATCCGAGCGGACCCACGCGGTTCGGGCCGATGCGGTCCTGCACCCACGCGCTGATCCAGCGTTCGAGCAGTACGGTGTACGACACCGCGGTCAGCACGACGAAAAGAATGATGGCTATTTTGATGAGGGCTTCGATTACCATGACCGAATGAAACACGATTGGGGAAAAAGTAGCTCCGCCAAATTAAAGGTCATTCCGGCGAGCGCGGGAATCCAGATGCGACATCATCTCAAAAGGTGGATCCCTGCGTTCGCGGGAATGACAATATCACGGATTTCAATTTTAAACAATCATTCCCACCGGGCTAAGGTGGCCGTTCATGCGCAGAACACCGAAAGCAAAACGTAGCGTTTCATGCCCGCCAATACAGCACATTTTCGCTCCATTTGGCAAGCACAGGGCAGGTTCTTCAGGTAAGGGTCGCGGTGCGGGAATTCGCCGTGACCTGAAGGTCACGGCTACGATTCCTTCCTATTATTCTTTTACAATCTTTCTCGATTCTATCTGCCCGTTTCGTTCTACGGTCAGGAAATAAATTCCGGCCGGGAGCGCATTCATCGGAATCGTCGCTTCGGAGGCGGACGTTTGTCGTTGTGCGATTCGCTCGCCGAGCGCATTTGTCAGCGTGAGCGTTGCGGGATTCATTCCATCCGGGAATTGCACGGTTAATTCATTGGATACCGGATTTGGGAACGTAAGAACCGTCTCGGATAATGCCGCACTTTCGGGAACAGAACTCGCGGCATTGACAAGGAACGAATAAAACAGCGTGTCGATATGGATGTCATCGAAGGCGCGGAGCACGACCGTGTATTTTCCGGGAACGGTAAGTCCGCGGATGGTCGTGCTGGCAAGCCCTTGATGATCGAAGGTGACATTTGCGCCAGCAGGAGTTTTATTCACGACCCACCAATAGCGAAGCTGCTGGCCGCTGGTATCGATCGTGTTCGAAGTCCGCGTGGCGGTATCGGCTGGCAGTGTGGGCGAGATGGGATTTATGGCGATGGAACGAATCTGCGGTCCGGAACTCGCGGCATGGACGGTGCAGATTACTCTCGCCGTCAAATCGGGATGACCGGGATTCGTGATATTGACCTGAAAAACGTAATCGCCGGGAACGGTCATCCTGGAAACATTAGCGCGAATGCTAACAAAAATATAAACGGTCGTATCGAGGATTACATTTGCGCCCGATGGCTGGCTCACGAGCGTCCATTTGCCTCGTCCCGCAAAATTATCGTTTGCAAGATCGCCAATCCCAATTTGCAAAATAGTTGTAGAGGTCGGCAGTTCGATATTTGCATGGGTCGTGTCGCCAGGATTGGTAAAGATCAGACCGTATGGCGATGCAAATCGAAATCCTGCTTGGCCGAGTTCCGGCGGAAGATTGGAAGGATAGACAATGAGAAAGACTTTCCTCGAAGAGGTATGGATGCCATCCGAGACTTCGACGGTAAAGACATAATCTCCCGCTTGCGTGAGGCCGCTCACAGGTGTCGTCGCTTTCGTTGGTGTGGTCAGCGTAGCATTCGCACCATCTGGCTGCGAGGTTACGGACCAATTATAGGTCAGCGGATCGAGTTCGGGGTCTGTTGCGGAGGCCGTTAACGTATCGCGAGTTGCGGGCTGGAAAATAAATCCCGAGGTGGCGCTCCAAGAAAGAATATCGGGCGCAAGATTCGTTCCGGCATACGGATAGAGTGTCGAAGCAACATTCAAGGCGGAATTAAAACTCAGCGTGCCATCTGCGCCGACCGTTTGGATTCCCAATTCCTGCGAGAGCTTCGCTCCGTTGACCGATTGCGACAGTCCGTATTCTCCGGGCGGAAGTCCCTTTAACGTGATCGTGCTTGTGGAACGATTGTTGAGCACAACGGTCGTCACGGTTTTATTTCGGACAAAGGAAAGGACGCGGACATTCGTATCGCTCGAAACGGCATTGACCCGAATGGCACCCGGTCGTACATAATGAATCACCTGCCGCATCCGAAAGAATGTTCCCGACGGTGTGAACCCGGTATTACCCGAAGTCGGAGCGATGGTTACGTTCCCGCTATATCCGATTTCCCAATAGGAGGTGCCTCCGAGCAGCATATCGTTGAAAATATCGTCGACGGTCGGGTTCCCCATTTCGGTCTGTGCTGTTGTAATACCGAGCGAATCCGCCAGGCCATGCAGATAGGAACGATAGGGATCGGCGGTGCCGTAATTGTGATAGGAAATGCGGCCCACATAGCGCCAGAGCGCAGTATCGCCAATTTCGGGTTTAATATAGTTCCAGTCCGTTTGGGGCTCCACGCATTCGGCGAACTGCGTTTTTGTGACAACACCGGCCGCCAGCGCGCGCGGCCCAAGCGCCTTGACATCGGCGGTAAGCACCGACGAAGTATAAGCGCCGAGGGGTTCGTTACAGATCACATCGTAATTAATATCGATCCCATAATTTTTCTTCCACCAGAGCGCGTTCGCCCAGATTTGCTGCGCTCGCTCGCCGGGATCGTAGATGATCCAGGGTTTTGCATCCGAAGCGTGTGTTGGATAACCCGGACTCGAATAAAACGACGTTTGATATCCCTCCGCATTCAACCGATTTTTGAAATAGACGGTGTACTTCGCAATCATCGGATCGAAGGCTCCGAGTTGGAACTTATTCCAATCGACGGAATCGCAGTCGCCATCGTCGATCGGCGTTCCATCGATGCGCGGCCCGATTTCCCAGGTGCGCGAGCCAGTAAGGCCAACTTCGTCGATCAGGTAATCGAGCAACTGCTCGTTGTAGGGATCGGCAATGGTGGAATCGAGCTCGTAATTCAGCATGGAAAAAATTCCGCCCCCATGTCCCCATCCTTCGATGGTTTGGAATTTCGTGGAGGTATCGATAGAAATAGTTACCTGTGCTGACGCGGCAGTTGAAATGAACGCGATAACGAGCGCGATGAAAAAGTTCTTAAACGACAAACGAAACGGCAAAATGGAATGTGGCATGATAGGAGAACACAGTCTGAGAAGAAAAATCACCCAGAATT
>DASYAJ010000133.1:0-3188 GCA_036501405.1 Kapaibacterium sp. (SeqCode) | reverse complement strand
AGGTCGGCCTTTTCCAAGACATGATCTTCTTTAGACTGTCCCTCCGCGACCAGTTCGAGTTCTGTTTGAGATAACATGTGAGAATTTGGACGTGGACTGAGTCCCCCACACACGATTGTCCATGTGCGGGGGATGATGGTCCTTTATTAAGATAAGGGATTAAAGGTGGTAGTCCACTTTCAGAATGATACTGCGCGGCTCTTCCCAAAAGGCGCTGCTGAAATAGGCGCCTTTGAGAAGACTCTCATTGTCGAATACATTGCCAATATAGAGAGATGGCGAAATCGTCGATCCACCAGTAAGATGGAACGTATATCCGCCGCCGATATTAATGATCCAGGATGGTGTTACGTGCGTGCCTTGATTGAAATCGAACAGGCCGGTGCTATACGATAATCCATCTGGGTTCCCATTCGTCAAACCCGATCCATATATTCCAACAACATTGGCATACCAATCGCTGGGTTGGTAGTTTAGCGATGCGACCACGGAAAGGCGTTGATCATGATCGAGATCGGTCGCTGGGCCATCATCGGCAAAGGGAACAAATCCTCCGGAGATAGCGCCGACTCCGTACGCATGAATGATCGAGGAGTTGATATATCCCGAGAAGGGCGTCAGCGGCGAGCTGTACGACAGTCCCAACTCGATGGCCTGCGTGTGGACCGTCGCGATATTGACCGGCGTCTTGATCGCGCTCGATCCGATCGTGGCATCATCGACTCCGGGCGACGCATCCTTCTTAAAATATTCGAGTTTCGCGCGCAATCCGAAATCGAACGAGTGAGTATAGACGGCCTCATAGAAGTTATCCCGTTCGGCAAGGGTCCCTCCAAGCACATCGCCGTATTGGTTGTTGGGATAGATGAGATTC
Organism: Kapaibacterium sp. (SeqCode); assembly: GCA_036501405.1. Taxonomy (GTDB): domain Bacteria; phylum Bacteroidota; class Ignavibacteria; order Palsa-1295; family Palsa-1295; genus PALSA-1295. Next base: position 2,314 of record DASYAJ010000133.1, on the reverse strand, counting down.
GCGATCGAGCTCAACCCATCGAGATTGTTCGGCATAAATATTTTGCCATAATAAAGATAGGCATAGTTGTTCTCGTCAATGAGGAAATTCCATTTCACCCTCGGCTGCCATTCCGATTCCAATCCGTTCGCCAGCGAGATTTGCTGATCGTAGCGAATGCCGAGGTCGAACCGCGTCCATTCCGCCGGATGGATTTCGGTCTCGACGAACGCGCCGAAGTCCGTTCCGGTATAAGTGGAAAAGGTATGCGGTGCATTGGGAAGGTTCACCGCGCTATACGGTTGAAGATAGGTACTATCGACCGGCCCAAAATCTTCATGTCCCACGGTGTTGCTGAAGTTGAAGCCTGCGGCATACATAAATTCATGCGAAAGCCGGTTGTCGTATTTCGTCCTGATTCCGAGTGTCGTGAAGCTTCGGTTTTCCGAAATCACGTCGGTATTTTGAGACGTCGTATCGATTGTCGGCTCATCGATGCCACCCGGCGTATAGATCAGACTTCCTTCCCGCGCAAAACCCGCCACCATGAGATTGCTTTCGTGATCGGCTTGAGAGGAGATGGTCCGGTAATACGTTAGCGTTTGAAACGCATTCGTGGTGTATTGATTATCGTCCTGAGTTTGGGGAGGATTATAGGAACCACCGACCTCATTTGAATCGTAAGGTACTTGAGTATTGGTAATACCATAATTAAGATTGAGGGTCAGGTAATCTATGTCCGAAAGCAAATAGTCTGCTTTACCATAAAGGAAATAATCGAATCCGTGATCGTGAAAAATATCCGAGATCGGAGGATCAATGCGACGGTCCGTTTCTTGCCGCGAACCGGATAGAAACCAACCTAACTTGCCCGAATGATCGCTCATAGAAAGCGACTGTCCATTCATATTGAGGAAGCGGTTTGGTTGAATCACCGAGTCCTTGCTGATTCCTGGTGCGTAGGTCCCCCCATAGGTGGAAGCATCCAGATGGAATGCCCCCGTAGGCACGCGATTCTGAATGTCGATAACGGCGGCGATCTGACCGCCATACTCGGCGGGAAATCCTCCGGTCATCATTGTTGCACGCTCGATGACTTTTGGATCGACGACCTCGTTGAGGCCGCCGAATACGCCGAGTGGTACAGGCGCGCCGTCGACGTAATAGGTATATTCCCCATGCTGGCCGCCGATATGGACTTCTCCCGTCGGGGCGCGTACAGCACCCATAAGGTTTTCTTGTACGAGCTGCGTCATGCGGGCCGTGGGCGGTGCGTGGTAGGTTTCCGATTCAAAGATTTGATTTCCAGTCGTCATATCGACAGTCGTGATCGCCGGTTCTCTGAACCCCGAGACCGTTACTTCTTTTCCAGATTCGAAGAGTGTAACCGAATCGAACGTGTGAGAATCGTCAATGACGACAGAAGAATCGTCGTAATCGTTGTAGCCAACCGAACGGACAACAATGCGGTAGGTTCCCGGTTCGATGTCGGAGAAGGTTGTTCGTCCCTCTGGGTTTGTTACGCGCCCGCGGATGAAAGTGGAACTGTGGTACAGTGCGACCCGCGCAAGGTCGACGGGCGTTTGGTTTGTGCCATCGTAGACCACAACGCTGAAGTTAATTCCCTCCGCAGGCGCTGGGGCTTTATGACGCTTCGCAATAATTGAGGAAGAAAGCGTCGTGAAAGCAATTAGAAAAAAAAGAATTACGTGAGCGCGTTGCACGGAGCAACGTCGCTCGCCAAAAAATTGACAAGAATGCATAGAAATGAAAAGTTTTAAGAGTTAAGAAAGCACGACGGCACTCCAAAAAGAATGAGTGGCGATCTCGTGCGGTTATTCCAGCGCTACGAAAGCGCGGATGTTTTTTGGGAGGAGATTAGCTTACGGGAGGTGCTCGACCCTGGGCATAAAAGATAATGGGCGCGAACGGCTGGACTTCTGCCGGCACACCATTCTTTACTTCAACAACAGAAACCGGCGGAAGGACCGGCGGTTCCGGAGCAGTCAAAACCGATGTCGCTTCGACATCGCAGGCATTGCAAGGCGGGGAAAAACTTGGGTGAGTACTGGAGGAAGCGTCGGAATGGAAGAAATTGCTTTCCGTCCGGACGCCAAGTGCCAAAAGGACGAGCAAGGCGAACAGATGCGCCGTCGTACGTCGACGCAGCAGTTGTATTCCTCGCCCGGCCCGATAATTCATGAGTTTTAGAAACAGACTCTGTAGCAAAGAAGTTCTAAGTATTTAGAAATGACATTCAAGAAGCCTGCCCAAGAATCCCGCCGAAGAAGGACGTAAGCCTGAACAGCGAAAAGAAAAAAATTTCGTTCGTATT
>DASYAJ010000132.1:0-1568 GCA_036501405.1 Kapaibacterium sp. (SeqCode) | reverse complement strand
TCATCGGTTCCACGGCGACAAGGTGCATTGCAGTGGGGTCATAAGCGACCGTGATCGTAAGACTGACCAACCCTTCGGAGTCCTGCAAGGGCGGTTGAATCGAAGCATTGACATTAAAGTCGGAACAGGCGCGCGCTGAATCACTCGTATAGACGATCGTATGATTTACCGGATTTTTTGGTGAAGGAGTTCCTGCCGTTCCGGCGATGAACGTGTAAGCATCGGCATCGAAAAATCCGGCGGAAATTGCAAAGACGGGATCCGGTGAAATAATGCGATGTTCGCCTGGCGTGATACCGGGATCGATGGCGCTAAAACGACTGCCGTTGATGACCTTCGAAGGCGCGAGCGCAGAAAGCGGCGTACCATCCAGCGTTGCTCTCGATAAATCGGCTGTCGGACAGATAATGGGAACGGAATGTTCGAATTCGTAGGAAGGCGTGTTCCAAAGCAGCGTATCGGTATAGTAGGCTGTGTCCAGCACTGAGACAAGCGAGGGATCGCCATTCAAAGAATCGGAAAAGCTATAACTGCGAGTCAGTTGTTGTGCCTCGACAGGAATGGGTCCGACGCCATTGAATGTGTGAACTTCAATGGGCCCAAAGAACGTCGTCGATAATCTTCCATGGAACGAATTCAACACGTTGCCATTGATACGCGCGGAAAAATCCTGACTGCTTGTCAGCACGAGTGTTCCGCCGGAATCATAGCGGTCGATCGGCTGCGTATAAAAATGGGAACCCCACCATTTTTTCCCAATCAGCTCATCCATCAGCTCATTACAGGCTTCGACTTGCAGTGGATTATAAGCGCACGTTAAGCCATCGACGATACTGACCGGCTTCGACGCATGAATCACCGATCCTGAAAGCGAAGGATCGAATGGAAGATCGATAATATCGGCCTTCACAATGTAACACTCGCCGCGATTGAGCATGATGGTGAAAGGGACGCTATCGGGTTGGTTCAGCTCGGTCTTGACCGATGGCACAATCGTGACGCTTGTCGAATCCTGCGACGCAGTGACGATAAATTCCGTAGAATTATGTTCTTCGACATCATCCCAAATTCCCCATCCAAATGCAACGTAACTGGTATCGAGCGCCGGATCGGGAAGGATTTGCGAGGCGTCGCCACCGAATTGCACGTAATCGTGCAGCACGAGATTGACGGGCGCGGTCGTATGCACGAGCAACCCTTTTTCGGTCTTGCCCAGATCGTTAATATGAATCAGATTCGTCGGGAGCGTAATAACGGTCGGCACGAGCGGCTGGAAACTAAACTCCGCCGTATAACCCGAAGGCGAGGAAATAACGCCGCATCCGGAATAGGCGCTGACAACCGTGAGCGTTAGGCTGGTGCCTTGCAGATAGACCAGACTATCGGCAAAGCTGTAGGGGCCTTCGATAATGCCGAAAGTAAAATTTTGTCCTGCACGCGGAAGCTGCGCCTGTGCTAAGAGCGCGTCGGAACCGACGAAGGAAATCGCCAGCAATACGAGAAGAAGAAGCGGATCGCGTAATGATTGGAACATTCGAGAAAATAGATGTAAGAGTGGAACAGCAGGG
>DASYAJ010000131.1:0-4885 GCA_036501405.1 Kapaibacterium sp. (SeqCode) | reverse complement strand
AACATTCTTCGCCAGCCTTCGTCTTTCGGACGAGCAGGAAATCGACGCTCGCCCGAGCGATGCCATTGCGCTCGCCATTCGATTCAGTGTCCCGATTTGGGTTGCCGAAAGTGTGATGACCGAAGCCTCGTTCTTGCCAGAAGAAGGCGAAGAAGAAGAGGGGAGCGAAGATGAGGAGGAAGACCTGAGCCTGGCCGAACGGCTTTCTGGCAAATCGGAAGAGAAACCGGCAAAGCAGCCGGCAAAGCCGATGACGCATCTCGATCAGCTCAATCAACAGCTTGCCGAAGCCATTCGCAAAGAAGAGTATGAGCGGGCCGCGAAATTGCGCGACGATATTCAGAAATTACAGACCACGCTAAAATAAAGACGGTTATGTAACGGTCATGTAGATGAATTCCACGTCATCTTATAGCGTGAACTGTGGAAATTTGGTGTCTTTGGAGTTCTAAGATCGGTGACGGGAGCTTGAAATTGCGAGGGAAACTATTCTCATGGATTTTCGTTTTTGCGCAATCTATTACTGGCCCTTCAGAACCACGCCATTAGGAGCCTTATCCGCCAAATTCATACCTTACAAGAGAGTAAACACTTGAAAAATTTTCTGAAATCGTTAGGTCTTATCGCTTTAGTCATATCTGTTACATCGACCGTTTCCGCGCAGAAACGTTCTCTGCTTGCCACCGAACCACAGGTGCAGGAAGACCATGCCGATGCTGCAATGAAGTGGCTTCAGGATTTCCGCAATCCTATGCACGAAGCAAACTATGACAGCGTAACATCTGCCGGCTATAACCAATTGATACAAATGGATAACCGGCCAGCAATGAAATCTCTTTCGAGCGCTGCATGGATCCAGGTAGCAACATCACAAGGCGGCAATGTCAGCGGCCGGCCGTCTGCAATCGCATTCGATCCCACGGGACCAATCTACCTTACGGTTACTACCGGCGGTCTTTGGAAAACGATCGATAACGGGAAGACGTGGACTTCGCTCAGCAATAATTGGAAAACTTTGGATGTTGGCGGCGTGGCAGTAAATGCAAAAAATCCACAAACGGTATATGCGGGAACAGGCATATCGTATGGGACCCTTGGAGGTGAAGGCGATCTAAATGGAATCGGTGTGTATCAATCCTTTGATGGAGGCTTGAACTGGGTCCTAGTCGATAGTGGAAACACTGCCGTTACATGTCAGATAGAAGTCAATCCTGGCGATACCAATTATGTGTATCGAGCGACAACACTGGGTATTCGAATTTCCACGAATGCGGGTGCTACGTGGCGCATTCCCTCCAATGCGAGCTTCAGTGGCTTCACGAGCCTCGTTCTCGATCCGAAAAACCCCGCTGTTCTGTATGCAGCCGGCGGAGGTGTCGTCAAAAAATCGATGGATTCTGGCGAGACGTGGCAAAATTTAAGCGGATATCCAACCGGTCAAACGATGAGCCTTGCAATGTCTCAAAGCTCTTCGGACACTCTCTATCTTAGCACAGGCAACGGCGTGTATCAAAATTTGTCTGCGTCGTCATCAACATTAGCACTCTCGTCCGATCGGGGCGCGACATGGAAAACACAATCTTCCGCTGTTAAGTATACAGGAACCCAGGCGTATTACGATAATGCGATAGCAGTCAATCCGACTCGACCGGCCTCCGTAATTGTCGGCGGGCTCGATATTTATTCTTCTACAAATAGTGGAGCGGGCCTGAATAAACAAACGGAATGGACAGACGATCCTTCCAGTTCAAATTATACCCATGCCGATATCCATGTGTTGAAGTATAATCCCTATACGGGTCAGTTATTCGCATTAACCGATGGGGGAATTTTTCATAGCTCCACGAATGGTTTATCGTGGGTACAGGACATGAACGCCGATCTTGGAACGATGCTTTTTGTCGGGGGCGATATGGCGGTCGATCCGTCTTCTGGAAAGCCGACCTGCTTTTGTGCAGGCGCTCAAGACAATGGGTTGAACGCCTTTACTCCCGGTCAGGATTCCTATTATCGTTCCATTCGCGGTGGCGATGGGGGAACAATGTTCATTTCACCAAAGGATGGTCAAACGTGTTATGGAACCTATGTCGATGCAACGCTTTACTGCTCTCAGAACCTTGGTGCGACCTGGATTAACGGTACTGGATTCGATACTCAAGATCCGGATAATATTCTCGGCACTGGAATAATCACCGAGGGTACACCATTTTATATGATTTATGATGTAGCGGACGGGGACCCCTCTGTTATCGCTGCGTGCGGGAACAAAAATTTGTTTCTGACCACCAATACCGGAGTAGATGGCTTTCCACAAGTAACGAATGTCGGCTCCGGCACCACCATCGTTGGCTCTGTTACGACGGTCCATATTGCGAAAGCGGACGATCAGACACTCTATCTTGGGACTAGTGGAAAAGCTTTGTACTTCAGTAACGATCAAGGCCAGAGTTGGACGCGCAGCACCACACCGTCGAGTTTTGCAGGAGTGCCTTCCAGCATCACCACGGACGCGAACGATCCCACCCATGTTTTTATGACCGTGATGGGAGCCACTGTTAAATCTCATTTTTATTATTCGCTCGATGGGGGCGTGACGTGGACCGCTCCAACGTCGAATTTACCAGCTCTGAATTACCAGCGCGTTGCAATAGATCAAAATGGTATTATCTATGTTGGGCACGATTTCGGTGTGCTCCGTTCCGGGGATACGGGAAAGACTTGGTATCCAGTTGCCGATGGCTTTCCCATGACAATGGTTACATCACTCCGGACTCGTGGGAATTACCTCTTGGCTTCGACCTACGGGCGTGGCATGTATTATATCGATCTGACGCAAGTTCCGCCGATTACGAGCGATGGCGTTGCCGCTGCTACGGCGCCCACAAACATTTCCATTTCCGCCGTTTATCCGAGCGTAGTGCCGAGCGGCGCTCCGCGATCGACTGTCGATTATTCATTGCAGGTAGGCGAGCCGGCAACGCTGATGCTTTACGACGTGCTCGGGCGTCAGGAGCGCGTGCTGATGAACCAGTGGGAATCGACCGGTCAGCATGAACTTTCCGCCGATCTTTCTGGACTTCCTTCCGGCCAGCATTATGTGGTTTTGACGGCGGGCGGGATGTCGGTAACCAAGCCGATCGTGATTCAATAATTTTCGGTTGCCTTCCGAATGGCTGCGCGTTCCAAACCGATTTCGTTTTCGAGCCTTCTCGCCTTATTCGAACAAAGCAGCGCCGAGGCTCGAAAGCGAATCGTAGAACTTGTGGAGCATCGCCCGAAGCTTGCGCTGCCGCATATCGAGGACGTGGCGGCGCTTTTGGAATCGACAAAAGCGCCCGTGCGCAACGCATCGATTGAAATGCTCGCGGCACTCTCCCGTGTATCGCCCACGGCGATGGCGTTCCTTATTCCGGCGCTCCATGAATTGCTTTCAAATGAACCACAGCAGGCCGTCGCAAATCATGCAGTAGAAATTCTGACGAATTACGCTCGAACGAGCAAAGAAGCTGCACAAAAAGTGATCCCCATTCTTCAGAAGAACGTTCGGATGTGGAACCCGAAGCTCACGCTTCGAGTGAAGGATGCGCTGAAAGAATTAAAATGATTTTCGATTCTCTGACTTCCGCGATTCCTGATCGAGAAAGGCATCGAGCCTTCGGCGGGCGAACGCTTCGATTTCAATGACGGTATAGGTCTCGGAACGTTTTGTGAACTTAAAATGGGTCTTTGCGCCGATGGCAAAATCGGCATCGATCAGGAGTTCTGCACGAAGCGCGAGTTCCAAATCATCGCGCCAGGCGCGCAAAAGTGTGTCCGAAATGGGTCCATTCACCCCGTTCGACCGGAGCCAGTCTGAGCCGAGAAATCCAGTTAACATCGCACAGAGAACACCGTGGCGCAAAAATAAAGCGCAAGCAAAAGAGAGCGAATTATTTGTATGTACGAAAAAAAGTAGTATTTTTGGAGCATGACGTTCTTTCGCAATACCTTCCTGGCCGCCATTTTTGTTCAGTTCGCTGCGCTTAGCGTTGCCATCACATCGTTCGCGCAGGAACGAACGCTGCTCAGCGGCACGGTGCAGGATGCCGCTTCGCAGGTACCGCTTCCCGGCGCCAGCGTTCGTGTGGCGCTCGTTTCCGATACAGCCCATTCGCGTTTCACGTATACGACCACACGCGGCGAGTATCGATTCAAGGAACTTGCGCCTGGAAGGTACACGGTCTATTTTTCTTTGCTCGGATATCTTTCGGATTCGGCGCGCGTCGAAATTCAGGCTGGGCATGAAGAGACGATGAGTATTCAGCTTCATATTCAACCGCTCGAAGAACAAGATGTCGTCGTGACGGCCTCGCGGCATGAAGAGAAAGAGACGCATTCGCCGGCCTCGATTTCAGTCGTCACACCAAAGGAAATTCGAGAGCAGGTCACTTCTGTTCCGACAGATGTGTTGAAAAATGTTCCCGGCATCGACGTGGCCCAGGAAGGAATTGCTATGGGAACGTATGCGAGCCGCAGCTTCCATAGCGTCTTCGGCAGCGATATCTTGACGATGAACGATTATCATTCACTCGAAGTCCCGGCCATCGGTGGTTTCTATGGAATTTTATTGCCACAGAGCATCGAAGATATCGATCATGTGGAGGTGGTGCGCGGCCCTGGTTCGGCGCTCTATGGGCCCGAAGCGGCCACGGGAGTTGTGAACTTTATCTCGAAATCGCCTTTTTCGTCGCAGGGAACCGATCTTTCTGTTGCCGGCGGCGAGCGCGATTATACCAATCTCAATTTCCGCAATGCCGAAGCAATTGGCGACAGGTTTGCCTTCAGTATCAGCGGAAGATATTTAGCGGCCAACGATTGGCATTCCGCCGACGATCCAAAAGAAGAT
>DASYAJ010000130.1:0-2260 GCA_036501405.1 Kapaibacterium sp. (SeqCode) | reverse complement strand
GGCCCCAGGCATCACGCAAATTTGTATCGATATTTACCGCTCCGTAACTTGCGGTGTTCGCAGCAAGTGGTGTGGCCGCAAATGTTTGCGCTGTGTTAACGACCGGCGCCGTCGTTTGATTAGAATGGCATCCAATCGCGAGAAGAATAACTGTACTAAATAAAAAAACCTTATAGTTCCGTTGCATATCGTTGAGCTTCGTTGGGCCATGAACATTCATGGACGGAAGCAGGCAATGCAAGCGAAGTGCCGGAATTTTATTTTCTGCATCTGCTTCTCCCTTACTGCGCGCGTTCGCGAAGGAAATCGGCGATGCCATCGAGGTGCGCCTGTGCAAGTTTATCGAGAAACGCCGGATCGCGAAGCTCGGCTTCCTGATCGGGAAACATCATGAAGAGGGATTCGGTCAACGCGCACGGCATCCAGGTCGGGCGGCAGACCGCGAGGCTTTTTTGGCGGGAACCTAAATTGGGAATGCCCGTTATCTGCGCAATTTCCCGGTCCAAATCGGCTGCGAGCGTAGCCGAAAAGGGCCAGTAATAATAGGTCGATGTTCCGTAATTTAGAAACGGATTCGTTCCATCCGGGAACGCATTGTTGTGCATACTCACATAGAGATCGACATTGTTCCAGACCGCGAGCGACGTTCGCGCATCCAGTTCCTGGACTTGATTCTCATCGCTCACGAGGCCGTGAAGATCGGTATGCGTCATGAGCACCGTGGCTCCGGCGCTGAGCAGTTTCTGGCGCAGGCGAACGGCTTCGGCCATGTTTGCTTCCCGTTCGGTGAGGCCGGTCGGACCGATGGCTCCGCCCGGAGGGTGACCGGGATCGAGCATAATCGCGATGCCTTTGAATGGATTCGTCCGATCGATTGTCGGTGGGCGCCGAATGCGCACGTCCAGCGCGCCATCGGGAAGGTAAAACGCTTTATATCCCCAAACCGGCTTTGTGAGCAGGACGGTAAATTGAGTTCCCTCCATCGTAGAATCGTAACCGACATTGGCGATGAGCGGATCGCTTGTCTGCGTATTGAACTCTTGCGGTTTCGGCGCGGTGTAGAGCTTGATTTGAATCGCCGTCGCTTCGGCATTGATCTGAAATGGATGATAACTACACGGCAAAATCAGATCGACATATCCGGCGGAAGGCACGAGCGATTCGGACGCCATCTTTTTTTCCGTCGAGCGGCCCGTATTCATCAACGCGAAATTGCTATCGGCAACCCACGCAAAATTATTCCGATCGAGTTCCACCTTGTAATACTTTCCCTGCTGCTCGGTGACATGCAGTTCACAGCCGCGTGGAAAGAACCATTCCCGGTTTCCATCGGGTGTGAGCGCGCCCGGCGCAACATCGTTCCCAGTCTGAAGTGTATCGCTGCCTTTCACAATTCGCGCCCATGCCGGACTTTCGAGTTTCGCTTCGGACTTTCCTTCCGTTTTTGCAGCGCGGGAAGTTTCTTCGGTTTCCCCAGAGTTTTGTGTGCGGTTGCGGTAGCTGACCGTTCGCGAATCGGCATCCGCGCCGCGATGCGCTTCGAGGCGATACTGGCCGTCGGCGGGCATTCGAAGGAAGGCAAGGAACGCGCCGTTTTTCCAGACGGGAACCGAAACGCCATTGATCGTGAGCTGCGCATGACCATTGCCGGTTGTGCCGAAAATAAAATTCGAATCGACATTCGGACGCCATTGATCCGGCACCGGATAGGCAACGCTGATATGCAGCGGTGCTTCAGGCGCGGGCACTTCCGGTGTAATCGCGGGAGTTTCCGGCTTCAGCGGGATAGTCGGTTTGGTCGTCACCGTTTTCCTTGCGGGACCGCACCCGAAAAAAACGAACGCCAAAAGCGCCATGCACACCAAACCAAAAGTTGATCGAAAGGTCATGCTTGCAGTGAATGCAAATAACCAACCGATTCAGAGCGAAAGGCGTTTCTGACTGAGATGTTTGAGATTTGAAGGGGGATGTATGAGATGTGCGATAGGGATCAGCATATCATGTGCAAACACCACGCAAGGGGATGTTTTCTGAGGCATACGAAATTTGAAAAAAATTAAAAATCGAGGAACTTCAAAAAGAAAAGGTATATTCTTAATGAATAAATAGGTCTGGTTCATGAAGCACAAATGCGCGCGCGTTTTAAAATAGTTGAAAGCGTTTGCTATTAGACAAATCGTTCAATTGGTAAGAAGGGCACGTTGAATTTAAGAAGGGCATCGTGTTTGGCGGAACCGGAGGGTGGCAATTATTGTCTTAC
>DASYAJ010000129.1:0-2684 GCA_036501405.1 Kapaibacterium sp. (SeqCode) | reverse complement strand
GGTCTTGCCTTCGCCGGCTTTGAAATTCCTTCCTTCCGTTCTGACATGGGCCGCTCATAACGCTTCGAGAAGGACAATCGTCCGCAATTGGTATGAAACTGGTTCTATCGGGAAAAAACTGGAAGCCCCGGCACCCAGCCGGGGCTTCGAACATAAGAACAGAACCGAAGAGAAATTCTTCGGGAGAGCACTTCCAGCAGATGCGCTCTGGAGCTTATCGAACGGCAACCGTTCCGCTCGAAAGTGTGCCTCCTTCGATCGCGCCCATCGCTCCAGTATTGTCTGAAACAATGCGACGCGCTTCGACAAAATGCTTCGACCAATATTCGCTGGATAGCGAAGCGACCGTCACGCCACGCGAGCACGCGGCATTCGCGAAAAGTCCAGCACCAATGTAAATACCGACGTGCGTAATCGGCGCATAGCCGGCTGTTTTGAAAAATACGAGATCGCCAAATTGAAGCTGCTCCTTCTCCACAGACTCGCCCATTTGCGATTGCTGCCACGCCGTGCGCGGAAGCTCCAGACCGAAGGCTTTGCTGAACACTGCGCGTGTGAAAGCCGAGCAGTCGATGCCACCTCGATCGTCGCCGCCAAACACGTAACGCGTACCGATCCAGTTGATGATCTCAGCCATGACATCCGAGCGCGCGGCGGCATGATCGTCATCGGCAGCAAGGGTAAAATCCTGTTCGCGCTCGACTTCTGCCCCGGGATCGAAGGCATCGGCCGCGGCGGTCGAATGTGGCGCAGAACGTGCATTCAGAAACTGATCGAGCGACGAATCGACGCCGTCCTCGGCTTGCTCTTCACGAGCAGCTTCGGCGATCTCCGATTGAATATCGTTCGATTTCGCTTCGGCATTCACTATGCTATCGCCTGCGGGTGCTGGCGAATCTGCCGAAGGAGAAGCGATGGCAACGAGCTGTTCGTCAGGCGTGGCGCTTGCCGTGGCAAACGTCCGGATTTTCTGAACGATCTCGGCCTTTTCAACTACGCTAAGAGGGTGCTGGGCGGAATGATGACGAGAAAGCCTCGCAAAGTACTTGCCATGACGCGATGCTGCGTGCCGCAGCGATGCTGCGTGGCGATTATTTTGCGCGATTTTCCCATGTTTTCCTCGTGAGTGGCTGGCTACCACTGCCCTGCGCCCCGATTTATGTGTACGGGCTGCGGAGTCCGTCGATGTAGCGGCTGTGAGCAAAAATGCAACCGCGACAAGTGACAGGATTGGTCCGAAACGCCGTATGGTCTTTTGGATCATGCGGTGTTGTGTTTTATTAATTGTCAATGCCCTCGGGAATAACCCAGAAGGCCCTTCGTTTCAGGGGACTTTCGAACATCTTCAAAAAACTGCCTAAATTAGCCCGTTTTGTGAGGATTTTCGAAAATCTCGTTTGAATGCTCGTGCATTCTCTGCAAAGATACGAAATTTTTCGGCGCCGATTCCCAAAACCGATATTTTTCTCTAACTCCTCTCTTTTTGATTGTATGAAATAAGAGTCAGTCACAGCATGCCGCCCAAAACCTGTGCCTCGAATCTCTCCCATCTATCGAAGAAAAGAATTACGGGCCTCGCTCTATCCGCTATGTGTCAAAATCGCAATTTCGAAAAGTCTGCAAACGTCTTTGTTTTTCACAACATCTGTTCCCTTGGAAAGGATATTGAATGTGCGGGGAATCCATTGTTCATGAATAACGCCCAAAACAGATCAAATTCGCCAAGTCGAAATTCATAATTCATAATTCTCTGCATATAGAAAACCATCGAAGCAATGATTGCGTAGGTGCCCATCACAGCAATACCAAAGATACGAAATAAAAATCGCAATGTCAAGGGGTTTGAGAAATTTTTTTTCGAAAAAAAAATTAGCTACGTTAGGAGCACCATGTTCCCATGGTTACTTACCATAGATGCTCGTTTATGTTCTGCAAACCAACTCACTTTCCGAATCTAATACAGCCCCAATAACGCAAAACGGAATACGGAGTCCCAAAGCACGAATTCCCTTGTTCGAAAACTAAAACTAGCCAAAAGCGAAGAGGATTTCAAGGACACATCAAAGCGGTCGGACTGAAAGCTATTCGAAAAACCTGATTGACATTGAAACCAAGGAAATTTGGTTCGAGGGAAGAATACCTGTAAAAATTGCATGTATGCGAAATGTCGAACGGGGAGCGAGTTGGGTTTTTTCGTCGTTACCATTCCTAATGGAATACCAATTACTCGACCAGCCCAATATTCGCCTTCGTCAGGGAGATGCGAGAAAATTGAAATTTCTGCCGGATCAGAGTATTCATCTCGTGATCACCTCACCGCCATATTGGAATCTGAAACGATATGGAGATGTGGAAGGACAAATGGGCCACATGGATGATTACGAAGAGTTTATTCTGGAACTTAATAAAGTTTGGGATGAATGTTTTCGAGTGCTTGTCCCCGGTGGAAGGCTCGTAATCGTTGTGGGCGATGTCTGCAAATCCCGAAGGGAATTTGGCCGGCATGTCGTGTTCCCATTGCACGCGGATATTGCTGTGGCTTGTCGAAAAATTGGATTCGATAATTTAAATCCGATTATTTGGCACAAAATCGCAAACGCAAATTATGAGGTAAAAGGTGGTTCAACGTTTTTAGGCAAACCATTCGAGCCAAACGCAATAATTAAGAACGATATGGAGTTTTT
>DASYAJ010000128.1:0-2517 GCA_036501405.1 Kapaibacterium sp. (SeqCode) | reverse complement strand
GTCATCACCAGCGTGAACCGCGATGAATTGAAAGATGGCGGTTCGGCGATTTTTGCGGAGACGATTCGCGAAGTGCGAAAAATAAATCCCGCAACGACGGTCGAAGTGCTGATACCAGATTTCAAAGGCAAGGACGAATGCCTCGATCGGATTCTCGATGCGAAGCCCGATATTTTGAATCACAATACGGAGACCGTTCCCAGTCTCTATCGCATCGTTCGGCCACAGGCGAAGTATCCGTGGTCGCTCCGGGTGTTGCAGCGCTCGAAGGAAGCGGGCTTTACGACAAAGACGGGAATTATGTTGGGTCTCGGAGAAGAGTGTGAGGAACTCCTGAAAGTGATGCGCGATCTTTCGGAACTGAAAGTCGATATTCTCACACTGGGGCAATATCTTCAGCCAACGAGAGATCACCTGCCGGTACACCGCTACCTTCACCCCGATGAATTTCGGGAACTGCATGATATTGGCATTGAGATGGGCTTTCGAATTGTGGAATCGGGACCGCTGGTCCGCAGTTCCTATCATGCGGAACGCCATGTTTAAAGCAATGGCTTTAGGATGCAGAGAGATTGAGTTCTCTTGGATTTATGCTCGCGCTCTATAATGTGTTCTTGATGTTCCTGCTGCCGGCGATCCGGCTGGCAGCATTCTTCAATCCGAAACTTCGCAGAGGATTGGAGGGGAGAAAAAATCTTCTTCGCGAAACGAAAGAACATTATCTCCGAGTCTCCGCACAGCCTCGAATTCTCATTCATGTTGCGTCATTTGGAGAACTGGAACAGGCAAAGCCCGTTATTCGCGCGCTGAAGGAGCGGTTCCGCGCTGCACATATCCATCTCACATTCTTTTCACCGAGTGGCTATGAAAATGCGATAGGGAAGTATTCAGACGTGGACTTTATTACCTACGCACCGCTCGATCGAAAAAAAGACGTTACGGATTTTCTTGATTTGGTAAAGCCATCGATTGCACTTTTTGTGAAATACGATCTTTGGCCGAACATGGCGAGTGCATTATCCCAACGAAATATCCCATCGCTACTTTTTGCGGCAACGGCTTCTGAAAGTTCCGGCAGAATGCTTCCTGTTGTGCGGCAGCTCTACACGAATGTCTTTCGTGGCCTGACAAGGATTCTGACGATTTCAACGGATGATAAAGATCGGTTTATTGGAATCGGGGTTGATCCTTCGAAGGTCATCGTTGCAGGAGATACACGGTTCGATCAGGTCCTTGCAAGGAAGGATGCGCTGGATGAATTGCGCGAAAGCATGTTGCCTGCACACATGATCGAGCAGATTCGAGCAAAGGGAACGCTCGTGTTAACGATTGGGAGTTCGTGGGAGTCCGATGAAGAAATTTACTTACCCACATTGAAATCGAGCGTGGAACGAAAGGATAATATTCTTACCATTATTGCGCCGCACGAACCGGCAGAGGAACATGTCCGCACACTGCTGTCACAGTTCCCAAATCGGTCGATTCGATATTCGATGTTGCCGGGATGGACTGGGGAACCTATCGTTATCGTCGATTCGATAGGTAAATTATTCGGCCTGTATGGCCTTGCCGATATTGCCATGATTGGTGGCGGATTCGGCGCTGGACTTCACAATATATTAGAAGCGGCGGTTTGGAATCTACCCGCCATCGTCGGGCCGAACCACAACAAATCCCGTGAGGTGGGACAATTAATCGATCGGCTTGCCGCCTTTGAAGTGAAAGACCAAAAAGAATTCGAGTTTGTGTTCTGGCGGCTCGTTCAGTCGGAAGATCTTCGGAAATCTGCAGGAGAGCATGCGGTGCAATTCGTTATTCAGAACGAAGGGGCAACAAGTAAGATTATGCAGGAAATCGTTCCATTTCTGCATAATGCTCTGCGTAAGGCTTAGGAACGTTCGTAGATCGCTTTATATTTCTTTATCGCTTCAAAAATTCCCTTCGCATAATTCGATTCTCCGGATTCGCTTTTGAGCAATGCTTCGTTCTTTGGGTTGCTGATAAATCCGGTTTCGATCAACACGTTCGGCATCGAAGCGCCGATCAAAACGAGAAATCCGGCTTGCGAAACACCGTTATCCGGGATCGATATTTTCTTTCCCAATTCCTGCTGCACCAGCGATGCGAATTTTTCGCTGAACTTTACATCCTGGTTTCGGGACATCGAAGTAAGAATGTAGTCGATGTCGGAAAGACTTTCGTACTTGTGATGGCTTGTTTCGTATTTGATCACAGCGTTTTCTCGAGCAGCCACGTGGATAGCCGCTTCGGTTTTTCCGGGACGAAGAAAATAGGTCGTAAATCCCGATGCGTTCGAGGGCTTTTGTGGCGTGGAATTGCAATGGACACTGATAAAAAGCTTACCGTGCGCTTCATTGGCAATGGCGCCGCGCCGATAGAGTTCCACGAAATGATCGTCATGGCGTGTGTAGATCACCTTCACTCCGGGCATCGACTGCTCGATAAGCTTGCCGAGCTTCAGAACAATTCCAAGCGCGGCCGATTTTTCCATGTAGC
>DASYAJ010000127.1:0-2171 GCA_036501405.1 Kapaibacterium sp. (SeqCode) | reverse complement strand
ATCGACACCGTAACCAATTGTTTTTATTGGCTTTTGGAAATCTGAATCGCGAAGAACTTTAATTCCGTCCGCATTTGCCGTCAGCGCATAGTCCATCTTTCGAAGCGTTTGCTTTGCAACGTTTCGATAGAAGATGGAAGGACGGTAATCGAACCGAGTAAGCGAAAGGTTATTCCAGGTAAAAAAAACGACGGGAATCTTCGGTGCGAAGTATGCTTTGGCGGCAAGAATTTCCGCAGCAAAAACGGAAAACGGTTCCTCCATCAGGAAGAGGACTTCGGGGCTTGCCATTCGAAAGGCACGCTGAATTCCGGAACGATAAAAGCCACGGTTTTCCAACCCGCGCCAGCCAGCCTTGCCGATAACGGTGGCATAAGGTGCGTTAGGCTGCAAAGGATCGAACGGCATCGATCGGCCATTCATTTTCCAGCGATCGACAGTGAGCATCGTAAGTTCCATCTCGGGAATCGCTCCCAAGGCTTCCGCGCACTCCCGGTAGACGGAACTTGCGAACATCGAATTCACAATGAGTGTCCGCATAGAAGGGCATCAGACCCGAGTTTTTACATCGGTTACTGAGGTATGAACAGCGCCATGGCTCGCTTGCACCGGGATGGGATCGAGCAGTTGCGCGCCATTGCCGCGTCGCATGGAACGCCACACATTCACAAGGCGATAATGAGCTTCGGGGTGTGTGCGCACATCGGACGTAAATCGTTTCCATTGCACCCATCCGAATCCTATCGCCAAACCCAAGATTAACCCGATAACAATATACATTGCTCGAACCGGCGATGCAGAACCGTTCGGAACTGGCGCGCGATCGAGCACTTGCAGGGAAGGCAGGTCCCGCTGCTCCGAAATACGTTCCTGCTCTAATTCCTCGCGAAGAAATGCTGTGACTTGTTCGAGGACTTTCACTTCTCTCAGGCAGCCCGCAAGCTCGCGTGTCAGAGCCGGTGCGCTTTTAAGGGCAAGGATATATTCTCCGGCTCCGCCACTATCGTATCGGTTCAGTTCCTGCTGCGCCGCCTGGACTTTGGCGTCCAGTGCTTTGACGTGCGGCTCCGTTGGAGAAAATTCCTGCTCGGCCACTGTGCGCTCCATTTCGAGCTGCTCTTTTTCGCCGGTCAGTTTTGCCGCCGCCGCGACCGTCGCAGAAAGCTGGTCTGGCAAAGAAATAGCCTGATGCGATTCCTGGAACTGTTCCAGACGGCCATATGCGCTATCCAGATCCACCATTTTGCCCTTGTATTCCTGCTCGACGAAGATACGGCTGTTTTTCGCGCTCGTCATCAGCCGATCGCGATTGAAACGGTCCAGCGCTTCGACATACCTATTCGAGATATATGCACTCATTCTTCGGGCTGAGTCCTGCGCAGATTTCGAGGCAAATCTGGCAGCGCTTGTGTTCACCGTAACGGTAAATTCTCCAGTCCGCAGGGCTTCGCTGCGGATCGAGCCTTGCAGCGCATCGACCATTCCTTTGTAGCTTGTATCGCGATGGAGATAATAGGCTGCAACGATAGAATCCTTGGCGACATCTTCGGCAATCGTGCGGGATTCGATGATCGTTTTAAATTCATCGAGTTCCGGATTTCCGCCGCCAATCGATCCCTTTAGAATATCGAGCGCGGAAACGGAATTTGCGAGAAACGCCAGCATTCCGCCGGCCGATTCCTTTTCCGGTGGTAGCACGGTCGTTGTTGCGACATACGTTCGCGGCCGCGTATAGGAAAATAGCAGAAGCAGGATTGCTCCGCCAATGCCCCAGAGAACAATTTTCCTCCAGTGGCGAGCGGTATAGATAAGCAGATCGGGCGCGGGGTGGCCAGGCTGTCCAATATGATGTTCCATCCTTATCCTTTTCTCAATAAATAAATTCCGGCAAAGATCGTCAGGATTTGTGCGGTAATGGCCGTGAAAGTGCTAAGATCTTTCCAAAAGGTATGCTGTTCCTGCGGAACGATAATCATGTCGCCGGGAACAATTTTGTAATCGTTTCCTCGAGGATCGATATAGGATTCTGTGTTGGGGTTAACGACCCGCATCGCGGATTCATCGGCCGTTGGAGAAAATCCTCCGGCTTTGACGATATAATCATTCCAGGTTCCTCCGCTAACATATTCGACATTCCCCTGATGATTTACTGCGCCCGTTACCGACACAAA
>DASYAJ010000126.1:0-3373 GCA_036501405.1 Kapaibacterium sp. (SeqCode) | reverse complement strand
TTTCATAATTTTAGCAACTCGTGCGTAGTTATGATAAAGCGCGTTCTGATTTGTTACGTTTTGATTTCTTAATAGAACAATAAATACTTTAGTTCCGGCCATCGTAACTATTTTTCAATGGAAGTGCCACAACAATTCTCTTGACATCGCCCAATCTTTTCATCCCTAACCCTTTAACCTAAATAATTTATGCCTACCTTTACTTCCCCCGTCGCCCTTGCCGATCTCCAGACTTATCTCAAAGATAGTTCTACCGATCCGACCGTCACGGGATTCTTCCAGACCTGCCTCAACGTCGCGACCGAAGCTGTCTATACCTGGCTCGACCGCGATTACACCGCCTCGGCCACCAAGACCGATACCTTCTGGGGCGACGATACCACCTTCTACGCGCCACTGCACCAGGTGGGAACGCTTCTTTCGTGGACATCCTCCGATCGTTCGGGAACCGTTACCACCGAAAACATCGCCAGCCTCATCGTTCGCGCCAATGGATATTTGCTGCAAGCTTTGAATGGCGGCTTCGAGCGCGGCGCCGAGCATACGATTTCCTACCAACAGCCCGCGTCACTCTCGTGTCCGGAGACCGTCGCGCAAGTCATTACGGAAATCGCTGCGCTGCTTTTTCAAGCAAGCAATCAGGGTACGGGTTCTCTCGGATTGCTGATTGCCTCCCAAAACGACGGCGCCTCGATCGAGCGGGAACACTTCCTCGATCTTTCGCCCATCCATCAACTGACGCTCCGCCCTTATAAACGCTACCCAGTATAGTGGATAGTTGAGAGTGGATCGTGAATACGAAATCTTTCCCGATTTATTCATTGGTCCATTCTCTTCCTTTCGACTATTCACTTTTCACTATTAACTATTCACTATTTATGACCAGAGAACTCTTATTCAGCACCAGTTTCGAGCCGCAGCTCACGGCGTTCACCGGATGGAAATCCCTGGTGAATGTGGAGGCCGGACTTGGCTCCGGCCTCGGACGCACGCGCGCGCCAAGCGATTTTCCCGGCTTCGAAATCATTCCCGGCGAAGCGAAATATATCGACTTCGATGGCTTCGGGCATCCGATCGATGGCACGCAAGCCTTCACGCTGCGCATCTATTTCGCGCATCCGCAACTTGCCGTTTCCACGCTACGGGCCATGCGCTCGGCCGACGTTTCGATTCTCGAAGCGTTCTTTGCCGGCGGCTATATCCTTCCCCCTGTTTCGACTGGCGATCCCGTCCGCATCGATAGCCTGGAACTTATAAAAATCGATCCCGCCGTGCTTAGCAAAGCAATCACACGTTCGAGCATCGTCGCCGAAGCCCGCTACGCATTCACCATCTTCTAATTCACGATCGTTCCTTCGTTAAGGAATGATAATCAACCTCTTTTTATCTATGCCATCCCCTATCCCAAACATCTCCTTCAAAATCCCATTCATCTCAGTCCAAATTCCATTCATCTCAGCCCCATTCATCCCCCTCCATGACCACCCTCGATCTCCAATACCGCAATTCCACCTCCGATCCCTGGACCGCCGTTCCCGACTAACAAGCGTCTTTCCGCTTGTACCGGTGGGAACGCTTCCCATTCTCTCTCTTTCCATCGCGAGCGAGCCGCAAAGCGTCACGCCCGGCTACGGTCCCGACCAAAGCTGGATTCCGGTTCCCAGCGGCTCCGGAGCGGACGACCACCTCGTCCTGCACGTCCACTGCCCGCCGATTCCGCTCACGCAGGAAACGACGGTCCTGAGCTTCCTCATCAACGCAAAATTGGCCGCATACTTCCAAATAAAATATCCGCGCTTCGGTGAAGGCGGCTGGATCGACGCCACGCTCTCACTTCTCGAAGCCAAAGAGCGGCACGGCATCATGCTATTATCGTTCCGTCTCGCCTCGGCGATGGCGGATGCACTCACGAATACGTAAAATCTCCCCCCCTCGCGCAATTCTCCCCTCCCGCTTGCGGGAGCCCTTTTAAAAAAACTCCCCTCCCGCTTGCGGGAGGGGTCGGGGGAGGGTGTGTCAAAACAAAAACTCTTGAAATTCACACACCCCCCCAAACCCTCCGCAAGCGGGAGCGCTTTTAAACAATTCAAAAAATGATCCCATTATTACTCCTCCTCACTCTCAATACTTCCCAACTCATTGAACAATCCACTCAGCGCACCATCGCCTTCGATTCGCTTTCCGCTCGTTCCCCTCTTCTCATTCCCTATCGCGAGGAAATCGAGCACGCGGCTGCGGAATATTCGCTTCCCGCAGCGCTCATTGCGGCCGTGATTCAGGAAGAATCCCGTTTCGATCCCTGGGCACACGCGCGGAACCCAAATACTATCGCAATAAAAAAGTACATCGAGAGGCTGTGCGCTTTGCGCGCCGGCATCCACTCGGCCCCAGTACGTTCACCGAACTTGCAGATCGTTCCCGTTCCTACGGACTCATGCAAGTCATGGGCGAAACCGCCCGCGAACAGGGCTTCGACCGGCCGTTTCTTTCGGAACTTTATCTTCCGGAAAACGCCATCGCGCACGGTGCAATGCTCCTGAAAAAATTGCTCACACGCTATCGTGGCGATACGCTCGCAGCCATCAGCGCCTATAATTCCGGTTCCGCACGCCGCTCGCGAAGGGGAATGTTTGCCAATGCACGCTATGTCTATCGCGTCGCCATCGCATGGCGCGCGTACGACGAGCTTTGGAACGGAGCGGCACGATGAACCTTCAATCGATGAACATCAAATGGTCGGACGCCGCCCTTCTGCTTGCCGCCGCGTTCCTTCTCGGCTGGCTGATTTCCCATAGCTCCCAATCCCCAAACACGATGATGGAAAAGGAACTAATCAAAACACGGATCGACACCGTCCTTTCGATTGTCGAAGTTCCCATTCGTCCTATTCTACTACATTCCGAAAAAAATGCAACAAAAACCGTCGTGCTCCACGATACCGTCTATCGCGAAGCCTGTCTCGATACCCTGCTCACAAGCGACACCGCCGCCATTGCGCCGGATACCCTTTCGGTCTGCTACGCACGGGATTTATTTTCGGTGGCACTCGGCCTCAGTCCGCGCCGCCAGAACATCAAGGTCCCCTATCTCGCGCACGATACTTTTTTCTGGCGCGACAATGAAAATGAGTTCCGCGAAGGCAAGCAGCCGTGGTACGATCTCGCGCTCGGTGTGCTCATCGCACTCGCGGCAGGCATTGTGATTGGGAAATTGTAAGAGCTCCGTAGGAGTGGCATATTCGTAGCCCAGGGCGGAAGCCCTGGGAATCGTCAAACATTTAACTATAAAGCTCGGTAGGAGCGCGATCTATGTCGCTCCTACCGAGCTTTTTGTTTTTTTACAAAAAATAACCCGGCGCTTACGCACCGGGCTA
>DASYAJ010000125.1:0-4073 GCA_036501405.1 Kapaibacterium sp. (SeqCode) | reverse complement strand
CAATGACAGGTACTATAACCGATGGAAAGAAAAATGGGCTTTTGTTCGCTGCGTGCCTTTTGGAATGCCTCCTCGCCCCACGGGAACCAATCCACGGGATTATGCGCATGTTGAAGAAGATAGGGCGATTGTTCCTGTGCGAGCCTGTTCGTATGCATCGTCAAGCAAGTGGCATAGTCGTCGCGGCCGGGAACCGATGGTTCCTTAGTTCCACAAAGTCGCGCGGATTTTCGCAGACAAGAATTCTCGCGCCGCGCGCGACGGCTTCATCGAATTCCCGTTCGGAGGTAATCGTGTAAACGCCGAGAAAGATGTTGTGTCGTTCGATGTCCGCCAGGCTGTCTGGTGTGAGTTCCTCGATACGACATGCGTAGCCTGTGGCTCGTGCGATTGCCATTAATTCCGAAGGCAAGTAACGCCGGAACGGTTTTTCAAATACGATTGGGTTCCCGTCCGCTCGAAAGGCAAACATCTCCCGCATCGATTCATCGGGATGCAGAATGCAGGTTGGGATTTGCCAACCCGCTTCGCGAAGATAATCTGCACGAAACGAGGAAAAAAGCGTATGGCCATCGAGCTTCAATTCTTCGAGCAGCGTCACAAGTGCGTGCATAAACCGCGCTGGGTCGCGATCGGAATATTCCTTTATCTCAAGATTGAAATACATTTTCCCTTTACCGACAGCAAGGATTTCCGTCAGCGCAGAAACGTGATGCTTCTTTAGCTCCTCAAACATCGCTTGGTGAATCGGCTTGTCCATCGCGGGATGCGCTTCGTCATGATAGCAGACGAATTGCTCATCGGCGGACCATTGCACATCCAGTTCCGTCATTTCCGCGCCGGAAGCGATCGCCGTAGCAAGAGCTTCGATGCTATTTTCCCGAGCACCCAGCGAAACATCGCCCCGGTGCGCGACAATCATTGGCCGCGCAGCAAAAGGATAGTCTTGTAAGGGAAACATCGGTGAAAGTGGGAAGGAATGTTACCGAACCGGTAAAGTATTAATGTCGAACGCCGATACACTTGCAGGAGTATTGCAGCCTTCGGGGCCATTATCGATCGAGCCATAAACGATCGTCAGACTTGGATTGATACTCTGAATTTTTGCGGAATCGGTCGTTTGGAACGAAAGTCCATCGTAAATTTCGTCAATGTTCGGAATGGTATCCGTAACCGCGAAATAGGCAAACGTTTCCTGAGAAGTGATCGAATCGGGAGCTGCAGTTGGAGTGCGAAAGAGTACCGTCTGGCCTGCGGGAACCAAGCGAGTTATCGAAAAGCCGGTAACGATTCCATTCGAAAGGAGTCGTTGAAACTGAAGCGTAAAGTGATCGTCAGCCGTGCCGGCATTCTGAATCCCAAAGGTGTAGATGGGATAATAGGCAGAATCGATCGCTTCCGGATTTGAATTATAAAAATCGAGATCGCGGCCGTAGCTCGTCTGGAAGAGCGAATCAATCATGACCGGATTCGCGTCCTTATGCGCAGGCTGGCAGCAGGAGGAAAGTCCAGCCGCTATCGCAAAAATGGAGAGGAAAAAGGTTATGCGGTACATTGTCATAACTTATAACCCGGCAAGCAATGGAAAAATGCTGCCAGATAACTAAACAAATCTGAAAATTGTCTTAAATCACTCCCATTCGATCGTCGCTGGCGGCTTCGAACTGATGTCATAGACCACCCGACTTAACCCGCGAACTTCGTTGGCGATGCGGCTCGAAACATGCGCGAGGAAATCGTGCGGAAGCCGCGCCCAGTCCGCCGTCATGCCATCGACGCTCGTAACGGCCCGCAACGCGACAACATTCTCGTAGGTCCGTTCGTCGCCCATCACGCCGACTGTCTGCACCGGCAGCACCACGGCGAAGGCCTGCCACGTCGCCGAGTAAAGATTCCATGCTCGAAGCTCTTCGATAAAAATGGCATCGGCAGAACGGAGAAGTTCCAATTTCGGCATCGTAATTTCACCAATCACGCGAATCGCGAGACCCGGTCCGGGGAACGGATGCCGATCGATAAAGTGCTCCGGGATTCCGAGCGCCCTGCCCACATTCCGAACTTCATCCTTAAAAAGTTCACGTAGCGGTTCGATTAGCTTCAAATCCATCTTCTCGGGCAAACCGCCGACATTATGGTGCGACTTGATTGTTGCCGATGGTCCTTTGAATGAGAGGGATTCAATCACATCGGGATAGATGGTTCCTTGCACCAGGAACTTCGCTCCTCGTGGACGATCGCTCGTCCACTGAAATTTTTCTGCTTCTTCGGCCAGCACATCGATAAAAGCTTTGCCGATAATTTTTCGTTTTTCTTCCGGATCGGTTATCCCTGCAAGTCGGGTTAGGAATAATTCGGAGGCATCGTGAAAATCGAGATCGATCCCAAAGTGATCGCGGAACGTCGTGACGACATCGGCGCTTTCGCCGCGGCGCATCAGGCCGTTATCGACATGAATGCACTTGAGCTGCTTCCCGATTGCTTTGTGAACCAAAACGGCGGCCACTGCGGAATCCACACCACCGGATAGCGCGCAGATCACGGTTTCATCCCCAACTTTCTGCTTGATTTCCCGGACCGTCGATTCGATATAATCTTCCGGCGACCAATCGGCTTTCAGTTCCGCAATGTCGAAAAGAAAATTCGAGAGAATTTGGGTTCCGAATTCCGTATGCGCCACTTCCGGATGGAATTGGATGCCAATGATAGATTCGTCCGCATTTGCAATTCCGGCAAACGGCGCATTCGTGCTGCTGGCTGTGACATGGAACCCTTCCGGAATCTTCTTCAGCGAATCGCCGTGAGACATCCAGACCGTTGAGCATCTTGGAAGCTCCTTGAAGAGCTTGGAACTCTTATCTTCGACGGTAATTTCTGCGCGGCCATATTCCCTTCTGGCGCTTTTATCGACCACCCCACCTAATTCATGCGCGATAAGCTGCAGGCCGTAGCAAAGTCCTAACAGAGGCTTGCCCATCGTGAACACCTCGTGCGCACAGCGCGGCGCATCCTCCGCATAAACGCTCGATGGACTGCCGCTCAGAATGATCGCACCGGGATGGAACGATTCAATCTCCTTCAGGGGAGCATTGCAGGGAAGAATCTCCGCATAGACGCCAAGCTCGCGAACGCGGCGGGCAATGAGCTGCGTGTATTGGGAACCGAAATCGAGGATCAGAACGCTGTCGCCGGTATGTGCCATTTGTGGTTCAAAAAAAAAATTAAAAGTGCTGGAAATTTCTCTCCAGCACTTTTACAATTTGTCTTCGAGCCGTTATTGCCCTACAAGCTTCTTATACTCCTCGGCCGACATCATTGTTTCAGCTTCCTTCGGATTCGAAAGTTCCAGCTTCACGAGCCACCCTTCGCCGTAGGGATCTTTATTCACAGTTTCCGGCGCATCGTTCAGCGAGGAATGCACTTCGATTACTTTGCCGCCAACCGGAGTGAAGAGATCGCTCACGGTCTTCACCGCTTCGATAGTTCCCAGCGATTCATGCGCCGCAACGGTCACGCCGTCTTTCAGGTCGAGATAAATCACATCGCCGAGTTCGCCCTGCGCGAAATCGGTAACTCCAATGGTTCCCGTGGTTCCTTCAACGCGGAGCCATTCGTGGTCTTTCGTATATTTGAGGTCGGAAGGAAAAGTCATAGTAGTTTGTGTGGGCATCATGCAGATGCCCGTTTCGCCAAGTGAATGAGCGGTGCATAACGCAAATTTTGCGGGGAGGATTCGAATATTATGGAATTCGTTTAGCTCCGATAGGAGCGGCACAAAACCGCCGGGGACCGAATGCAAGTGCCCTTTATGTTCTTCAGGATTAACCGCTCTGTGAACAAACTCTATTTCGGCGACAACCTCGATATTCTCCGCGAACACATCGCGGATGAATCGGTCGATCTCATTTATATCGATCCGCCGTTCAATTCGAAGCGCGATTATTCCGTGCTCTTCAAGACCCCGAAGGGACACGAATCCGACGCGCAGGGCACCGCCTTCGAGGATTCCTGGCATTGGGGCGAGCAGGCCGAGCGCGAGTTCGCCGATCTCGAACACTCGCCAAATACCGACGTGG
>DASYAJ010000124.1:0-2283 GCA_036501405.1 Kapaibacterium sp. (SeqCode) | reverse complement strand
ATACGCTGAAGAACTGGAACTGCGGGTTCCCGCTCTGTTTTGCGGGCGCGTTGTACCAACTTTACGTTCCGAATACGCCGCTGAAGACCTCGCTCGAAACCATCCGTCCGATGATCTTGGAACTCTGCGGCGCAGAAGCGGATCGTCTTGCGCAGCTTTTCGCCACCGCCGATATTGCAAAGCTCGTTAACGAGGGGGTCGGAACGAATAAGTACGATGGAACCGAAATAACGCTTCAGGAGAACGACCGGCAATTCGCGAAGCTTTTTCAAACGGCGTCTCTGGTTGAAAAAACAGAATCCTCTCCACCACCCATTCACACAAAATCCAGCGGCTTTTCCTCGGATGGGTAGTGTGCGGGCTGTGCTGCTTTGAACACACACTATAAAATTTTTTGACCTGTCTTTATGAAATGGAGGAATAATTTAGCTCCTGATGAGAGAAGTCGAAATTTTTTGACCGAAGCGAAACTTGCTGGGTGGGACTTGATTCAAGAAAATGATGTTGTACGTGCGATGACAAAAGGGACGATTCTCTGGGTCGATGATGAAATCGATTTGCTTCGGCCGCATATCATGCTGCTGGAAGGCCGCGGCTACGCGGTGCGCACGGCGATGAGCGGGGAAGATGCTCTGCCGATGATTTCGGGTGTGGACCTGGTTTTTCTCGATGAGAATATGCCGGGTATCGGTGGGCTGGAAACGCTGGAACGAATAAAAGCGGAGCGGCCGGAAACGCCGGTGGTCATGGTGACGAAATCGGAAGAGGAAGACCTGATGGAGCAGGCGATCGGGAAGAAAATTTCGGATTACCTGACGAAGCCAGTCAATCCGACGCAGGTGCTGCTGGCGGTAAAGAAGTTCCTGGAAGGAAAGCAGATCGTTTCGGAAGCGGTCTCGCGGGATTACACGCAGGAATTCGCGCGGATTTCGATGGACCTGATGCAAGCGCGGTCGGCGAAGGACTGGACGGAACTGTATGCGAGGATCGTCGGCTGGGAACTGGAGTTCGATCGGCATACGGGTCTCGGTTTGAAGCAAACGCTGCTGGACCAGAAGCGGGAGGCGAATTCGGAATTCGGGAAGTTCGTGGAACGGAATTATCGGGACTGGGTGAATACGGTTTATGTTTCGTCGAATGCTGGGAACCGTCCCGCGATGTCGCCGGATGTGGTAGAAGAATGGGTGCTTCCGGAACTGCAAACGGAGAAGCAGCAGAACGTGGTCTTTTTCGTGATCGATTGCATGCGGCTGGACCAGTGGCTGATTATGGAAGAGGAACTTCGGAACTTGTTTTCGATTCGGCGGGATTATCACTTTGGAATCCTTCCCACTGCGACGCCCTACGCGCGGAATGCGATTTTTTCGGGATTGTTTCCATCGGAGTTCGGGAAACTGTTCCCGAATATGTGGAGCGCGAGAGAGGACGATGAACATTCGCTAAATAAAGACGAGGCCGCGATGCTGACGAAGCTTTTGGAGCGAAAGAAAGTAACGCTGCGTCACGACCTGAAATATATCAAGATCATCGATCGGGATTATGGCGCGGGCATCGCTCAGAATATTACACAAACGGCGAAGAACCATTTCACGGCGATCGTGGTGAACTTTGTCGATATGCTGGCTCATACGCGGAGCGATTCGCCGATTCTGAAGGAGATCGCTCCGGACGAAAGCGCGTATCGTTCCCTCACGCGATCGTGGTTTCTGCATTCGAGTTTATTCGAGATGTTCAAGTCGCTTGCGACGGTTCCGGATTTGAAGATTGTGATTTCGACCGATCATGGTTCGATTCGGAGCCTGCGTGGGGCGAAGGTGATCGGGGACCGGGAAACCTCGACAAGCCTGCGCTACAAATATGGTCGGAATGTGAAAGCCGAAGAGAAGCAAGCGATGATGATCAAGCGTCCGGAGGAGTATAAACTTCCCGTGCGCGGTTCGGCGGCGAATTACATCATCGCAAAAGAGGATTATTATTTCGTCTATCCGACCGATTATCATAAGTACCTGAATTACTATCGGGATTCGTTCCAACACGGCGGCATCTCGATGGAAGAGGTCATCTTGCCGGTGATAACGATGGAACGGAAATAGGAACGATGAACATTCTCAGAACTCATGCAAAAGCTTGAAGTGGACCGGACGAAACTGGAAGCGCTCTGCCGTGAATATCACGTCAAGCGCCTTGCTCTTTTTGGATCTGCTTTAAGGGGAGAAGATACTCCCGGCAGCGATCTTGATCTGCTGGTGGAATTCGAGCCAGGAAAAATTCCGGGCTTCGGAT
>DASYAJ010000123.1:0-3568 GCA_036501405.1 Kapaibacterium sp. (SeqCode) | reverse complement strand
CATTCTGGTTGATGCCAGAACCGATTGCCGCTTATTATCTCGGTTACACCCAGCGGTATTCGCGCGCGATTTATTCTGACTTCGATGCGCCGAATTCGCAAGTGAACTATTTCGATTTTGCGGGTGTGCCACGTTCCGACGATTGGAAAGGAGATAAAGTTCTTGCCATTCGCTCTCTTGCGCGTGCGTGGGGTTGGGAGCGCATCCTGCTCTCTCCGCGAGCCTTTGTGAAGGCAGCGACGGATGCAAGCGATTCGGTCCGAAATAACGCGCCGCTGCCTATTGTGAATTACCTCGATAGTCATTTCGTGCGGGCTGGGGATCTCCTGATTATGCAATCGGGCTTTACCGATTTGGCGGGGGAACCGATTCTCGAAGATATTCGGAATGCACCGGGACCGCCCTACATTTCGCATCTTCCGCTTTCGAATTTTTCCGTCGAGCATGTATATCGACCGGAAGGACCGAGTGGGGTAACCGATACGATCATGGATAGCGTACGCGCCGGCGCTTGGCTCCTGATTCGGAAATAAAAATCGTGAACAGGAGTGACTGCTTGCTGTGTTACAGAAGAGCTTTGACCGATAATACCGATAAGAAATATGATGAAAAAATATCTCGTCGTGTGGACTGCGATTCTTGCATTGACAGTCCTCCTTTCTGAAGTTGCCGCCGCGAGAAAGCTGAAAGTCTATAGCCTTCCGAAAGGCATCGTGCCGGGCCAGCTTGGAATTGTTATTTTCGAGAATCCCGATCTGGACCACAATGTAACACAATCGAAATGCACTGCGGGTAAACTAATCGGCTGGACGAAATCCGATGAGCCGATCATCCGCATCGAGCAGAATGGGAAGCAAATCTGGACTTCGCTCGGATCGTACCAATCGATCGGCGATTCCTGCATTGCCTCGTTCATGGCTCCGGTCATTTGTCAGGCTGGCAAAGCAACGTTTTTTCTCGTCAACGGGAGCGACGTAAGCATTCCCTATTATTTTACGATAGCGCCGAAAATGGATGCAAAACTCCTAAAAGTGGAAGGTACAGCGGGAGCGGGCACGTTGAAGCCGCTTACAAAATTCCATGTGATCGGCGATGGATTTGTTCCCGAAGGATTTGTCGATGAAAAAGGCGCGCGCGCGGAGCTCGAGCAAAATATCAATTTGAGTAAACTATCGCCCGCTGAGCAATGGATCGAGTTGAACCGGCGCATCATGAAAGACTGGGACAAGCTTGCCGAAGGGAATTTTCTCTATCTCGAACAGGGGAGTAAAACCTGGCGGTGCTTCGTCGAGAATTGCGGGATTACCGCCGATGGCATGTCGCTGGAATTTACCGCACCACCGGACGTTCAACCAGGGCCAATTTCTCTTTCGCTCGGGATTCGGATGAATAATTCCGAGGTCTTTCGCACCGCTGCCATCACGGCAACAGTTGGGAACTGAGTGCCGACTCGTGCGCGGCGGCTGTTACGGTGTTATTTTTGTAGTCTATGATTCACCGGTCGCGGCTCGCGTTTTCTTTTGCACTGGCTTTTTCGTGCTTTCTTTCCACTCGTCCGGCGAAGGGTTATTGGCAGCAGCATGTTACTTATGACATCCGCGCCACGCTGATCGATTCCATTCATACGCTCGATGGAACGGTTTCGGTGGTCTATACGAATAACTCGCCGGACACGTTGCGAGAAGTATTTTTTCATCTCTATGCGAACGCATTCCAGCCAGGCAGCATGATGGACGAGCGAGCGCTCGCTATTCATTCCGCGCCGATTTTTGATAGGATCCATAAACTTCCCGAATCCGAATGGGGAAAATATGGGATCAGCTCGATGCATGTTAATAATCAGAATGCCACGTTCGAAATAACAGGAACGATCATGCGCGTTGTATTATCGAAGCCGCTTGCGTCAGGCGATTCAGTGCTTATTTCCTTCCCGTTCCGTGAGCAAATTCCGAAGCAAATTCGGCGAAGCGGATGGATGTCTGCCGAGCATGTGGAGTATTCCATGTCGCAATGGTATCCGAAAATCTGCGAATACGATGCGCAAGGCTGGCAGAAGCAAGAGTATATCGCGCGGGAATTTTATGGAGTGTGGGGAGATTTCCATGTTGAAATTACGCTTCCTTCCCGCTTCACTGTTGGCGCAACGGGTGAGTGCCAAAATCCGAATGATGTGCGGCATGGCTACGAGGAGATTGCATCGGGCCAGAAAGAGGGGATGGTCCTTCCGACAGCGCAGGCAGGAACGATAACCTGGAAATTCTCTGCATCGACAGTTCACGATTTCGCATGGGTCGCCGATGACGATTATATCCACGAATGGACAACGTGGAACAATCCGAGCAATAATGATTCACCTGTTACGATTCACGCATTTTATAAACGGCGCGTAGCGGGTTGGTGGGAAAAAGCCGCAATTGCATACTCGATGTTCGCGCTCCAGACCTACAGCGAAGCGTATGGCCCGTATGTCTATCGAAATTTTTCCTGCACGATGGCGGGCGATGGCGGCATGGAATATCCGCAGCTTATTATGATTACCGGGTACCGTCCATCACCGATTTCGCTTGCGGGTGTCATCGCGCATGAGATTGGACACCAATGGTTTTATGGCATGCTCGGCTCGAACGAAACGAGGGAAGCATTTATGGACGAAGGCTTTACCAGCTACGCGACCACCTATTGCATGAATAAACTTTTTGGGGACAATCAGGAATATCCCGGCGAGGAGCATTCGTGGCTCGATTGGTTCATTCCAACATTCAGCAACAAGCGAGATAATTACCGAGGCTATCAGCAACTTGCTTCTCAAGGTTATGAAGAACCGCTCGATATTCCTCACGATTGGTTCCGAGAGGACGCGACTGCGGGACAGGTCTATGGCAAAACGCAAGCGATCCTTTCGATGCTGCAATATACGCTCGGCGATTCGACCTTCGCGGCGGGAATGAAAAACTATTATTCCAAGTGGCGATTCAAACATCCCCACCTCGAAGATTTCAAGCGTGTGATGGAAACCACCGCGTACACCGATCTTGCGTGGTTCTTCGATGAATGGTTCAAGACGACCAGGACGGTGGATTATGCAGCGTGCAATGTTAAGACAAAACCCATAGCCCAATATGGCTTGGATACGACATACAAAGGTTTTAGCACAACGTTGAATTTAAAAAATGATAGACTCGCCGTCATGCCAATAGATTTGCTTTTGCATTACAACGACGGCACAAGTGAAATTGCCACTATTCCACTCGCCGTCAATCAACATCTGGATTATCACAAAGACGGTGTGAACTTATTTTTCCCGAGTTGGGACTGGACTGCGAGATCGTATTCTGGCACCGCAATTACTCCGAAGCCCGTATCCTGGTTCGAAATCGATACGTCCTGGCGCTTGCAGGATTTGAACTGGTTGAATAATTATAGCTGCTGGATTCCTCCGGGAGAATGGACATTGTGGAAGCAGCTATTTCTCAGCCCGCCGATCGATCAGTATTATGCGGTTGTACGGCCCATCGTGTGGCCGGATTATTTTTCAGGACTGAACGCCGGGTTGGGAATTAAGTATGGG
>DASYAJ010000122.1:0-4363 GCA_036501405.1 Kapaibacterium sp. (SeqCode) | reverse complement strand
AAAGTTTTTCGAAGGAGCCAGAGATTGTGCCCTCTACATCGAATGTGGAGCGATTTGCGGAAGCCATTATTCTATTTCTGAAGGCTAACCCTGAAAGCAAAAAAAAAGCTAAAAACCGGCCTGTTTTATAGACAAAATTCTTAATACTTCGCCATTTTTCGAAAAGAATAGAAAAAAAGGAACCATCCTTATTAAGACTTAGTCTTAGTAAAGCGAATATGGAACAGACCTTAAATATCGACCCCATAGCCATCGAACAAGCGCCGCCTGTGTTGGACCTTTCCGCGCGTAAATCCGCGGGTAAAACAAAACGAAAGCAATGGAGCCGATGGGGATTGTGGCTCGCCGTTATCGGGCCCGGCCTCATGGTCATGCTTGCCGATACGGACGCGGGAAGTATCATCACCGCCGCACAGTCCGGCGCGCAGTGGGGCTACACGATGATCCTTCCCCAGCTTTTGCTCATCCCGATTCTTTATTTTGTGCAGGAGATGACCGTGCGTCTCGGCCTTGTCACCGGCAAAGGACACGGAGAACTCATTCGCGAGCATTTCGGCATGGGATGGGCGATGCTTTCGGTCGTGACGCTCTTCGTGGCTTGCGTTGGCGCGCTTGTCACCGAGTTCGCCGGTATTGCCGGCGTTGCGAATATGTTTCATATTCCGCTAATGGTAAGCGTTCCCACCGTCACCGTGCTGCTCGTACTCGTCGGACTAAGCGGCAGTTATCGCCGTGTGGAAAAAATTGGGCTGGCAGTCGGGTTATTGGAACTTCTCTTTGTAGTCGCGGCCATTCTTTCGAAACCGAATTTTTCTGAAATGGCGCACAGCATGGCGAGTTTCCCCATCGGCAAAGGTAACTATTTATTTCTTCTTGCCGCCAATGTCGGCGCGGTCATCATGCCATGGATGGTCTTTTATCAACAGGGCGCGGTGATCGATAAGCGATTGCAGCGAAACGATCTTCGGCTTCAGCGGTGGGATACGAAGATCGGCGCGGTCGTCACGCAGGTGATTATGATTGCCGTCGTTATTGCAGCAGCCGTTGGTATTCATTCCGTCAATCCGAACGCTGTGCTGAACGATTTCGAAGATGTAAGCCGCGCGCTGATTCCCTCGCTCGGAAAAACGAACGCAGTGATTCTCTTCGGTCTTGGCATGGCCGGCGCGGCATTTCTTGCGGCGATTGTCGTCTCACTGGCCGGAGCCTGGGGCCTGACCGAAGCATTCCGCATGAAGCACAGCCTCGATTTGCCCTTCAAAAAAGCAAAGGGATTTTACAGCATCTACACGCTCGCGCATGTGGGCGGCGCGGCGATTGTCTTGCTCGGCTTGCCGCTTATCAGCCTGATGGTCGATGTCGAAGTGATGAATGCCGCGCTGCTCCCGATCGTCCTCACCTTTTTAATCGTCCTCGAACGCAAAGCACTCCCGAAGGAATATCGCATGACCGGAGCGCGCAAGCACGTCGCGTGGGCATTGACGGGACTTACCATTCTCTTCGGGGTCTATACCGCCGTGATGACCATGACGGGCGCGATGGGATAACGTCACCATTTAAGGTGATGAAGGCGTACCCAAAATTCATGAGTGGAGAGAATTAAAATCAGCCCTGCAATCATTAAATAAGTTCCAACTCGTTTTAATTTGGAGATGGAGCTCTCTTTAAACTTCGAGCTCAAAGTAGTAAGTACAAAGCCTAAAGCGCCAACAATTATTCCTATGTAGCCCACGATTGACATTCAACGGATTAACTTAGTGACCTGATACATAAGTTGCGCCCCTATCGCAGGGACAGAATCACCATGAGTTCCACATCTCGATTCTTTTTTAGTTCCGTCACTTTATTCTAAGAATGAAATTCTCTCTTAAAATCTTCCTTCGATCACCAGCGCACCCCCATAGCTCTCGTCGGAACCATTCGAGTTGAAGAAGAGCATAGGGCCAATACCGAGATATGGCATCGGTTCATAAACGGCAGTGAATTGCACTGGGAACCCCGGCGTGATGTCCTTTTTGCTTGTGGTTGTCGTAAAAGTGGTCCCCAAACCGACGGGAACGATAGAAGATACCGGACGAACATAGGTCTCGACCGAAACGCCCATCGCAAAGGAAAAATAAAGTCGAATCGGCGGTCCATGCAGAAGTGGAATCCGTTCCCGCCAATCGTAACCGATCATCAGGTCGAATTCGGTCAGTGAAGGCTGAATCGCATCCTTCGGACTTCCCGAACTCGAACGCATATTGAAGAGATAGAGCACCGGATGTGCCTCGTATGCAATCGACATTTCGTTCATGTTTGGCGCGTCGGGATGGCCAGCATTGATTCCCATGCCGGAATAGAATCGGAACTGAATCGAATCCGCGCGCGCGCGCGGCACGCCCACGCCATGCTGCGCTTGAGCGACCTGCGGTCGAGCAAGCTCCGCCGATAACGAGACCATAATGAAAACGACAAACGCCGTGAACATGCATAAAGAACTTCCATCGAACCGATAAGTTACACCCCCCTCTTTGAAGAAATTCCTAATACCGCGCTTCCAGCGCGATGGCCGCGCCATAACTCGGCTGAAGGTTGCTTACCACGTAAAAAAGCTGGGCGTTGAGTCCCAAATAGCGAAAGAATTCATAGCTTGCCGAAAATTGTAAAGGAAGTCCAATACTCCCATTCTTAGTGACAGTCTGTAAAAATGGGCCTCTTCTGCGGGGATTGCCAAACGATTCTGAGTCCGCAGATTCACGGACTTGGAGTGTATAATTTTCGATAGCAATGCCGGTAGCCAGTGCAAAATGAACGTGCGCGCTTGGCTCGCCATAGCGCGGCACACCTTCATCCCAGGAATAGCCAAAAAGAAGCTCAACATCGCTGAGTGACTGCTGTGTGTCCCGGCTCGAAACACTCTGGGACTGATTCACGCCAAGTCCATAGAAAAAGCTTCCCGCTTGGCGCGTTAGACGAAAGACATCGACAAGTGGCGCAACATTTAACCAACCGGCATTTACGCCGATTCCCCCGCTTGCGCGGAGAATCACCGTGTCTTCGCCGTCGCGCCGAATACCAACGGAAGAATGCGCCCTCGGATCGACCGGCTGCGCCTCGACCATGCGGCACGGAAGCCACAAAAAAACGAATATGGCAAAATACTTCATCGGAATTTGGCAAGCCAACGTCGGATCGATTGGTCGTTGTGGTAACGGTGAGGAGCGTATGCTTGAACTAACCACATGCCGAACGAGAGAGTTTTATCCATCAAAAAAGACGATCCATTAAAAAGCCCGCTCCATCGAAATGGATGCGGGCTGGAGGAGGACCGGTGATTTACCCCGAATATGATGTATTCGTTGGATGCACAGTCTCCGAAATGGTTTAAGCGGTTTGTGCCGCAATCGTAGCATTTTCCGGCCGGACCGTTCTGGCTTCCCTTGCAAGAAGGAGTTCGATCAGCGCCAAAACCAACGCAGCCCATAAGAACGATTGCCAAAGTTCCACTCCATAACGCGATTGCTCGACCGTTTTTGCTAATTGCTTGTCGCCTGCCGTAAGTCTCAGAATGGAAGGCTTATTTCCTGTCATTCGCATTTGGAGATAGTCTTTCATCTCTTTCGGAATTGCAGCTCGAAGATCGGATTCATCGGACTGAATATTCACCGCAAAAGCTCCAGCCGGTTCCCGTGCTTCGGCATCGCGAAAGACGGTATAATTCCCAGCCAACTTTGCATTGTCCATTCGAAGCTCCGGTTTGCCATCGGGTGCCATGACAATCGGCGCGCGGAAACTCGTCCCATCCGGCGATTGCACCAGCACGGTCGCGCCTGACTGCTCGCCGGAGAGTCCCGGAAGTTCCACATCGAATGGTTCCGTCGTCACATATTGCTTATTCTGATTTTCATCGAGCGAGGACTGGACGGCGCTCGCATAAGCCGCTGTCCGACGAATGAGTGGAAGGAAAATACTTTTTCGAGGAAAATCGCTGAAGCCCATCGTCGGAGGAATGCCATAGAGCAAAACATCGCCTTTCCCTAACCGCGATTCGACAAGGAACGGCGATCCGTTCGAAAGTTTGATGAGCGCAACGCCAGCGTTCGCCGCCAGATCGTATGACTCGTAAATTTTCGGCGAGGAGATTCCTTGCATTTGGGAATTATTCGAAGGAGTATTTTCGAACATGCCAGAAAAAAACGGGCTTGAAAATTCCAACTGTGCGAAGCCAAGATAATGCGTGGCATCGTTCGGCTGGCCCTCCTTTCGAATAATGTCGGGAAGTCCAAGCTGAACGAGATCGTGGTTCACCGGATTGGGATCGATTCCCGGCATCAAAAACACGGCCGCACCGTGTCCGCTTACAATATACGCTTTCATTCCC
>DASYAJ010000121.1:0-2190 GCA_036501405.1 Kapaibacterium sp. (SeqCode) | reverse complement strand
ATGCTGAAATTGGCGGAGGGAATGATTCCAGTTCTGCGCGGACGCATCAAAGCCTATTCCGAAAAAGGCATTCTAAATAAGCTTAAAGCTGCGGTGACGGCTTCGGTGCTACGCGTAGCGCTCAAGGACTTCGATTACCAGGAGCACGGTGGCGTTCCGCTCTTAGGCGTGAAGGGAGTGACGATCATCGGCCATGGCCGCTCCACGCCGAAAGCGATCAAAAACATGCTGCTCAAAGCCGAAGAGATGGTGCGGAAGGGGATCGTCGAAAAGATTACCAATGCGCTCGAGGATCCGATGCCACTTTAATAGGACTCGATGCTTCTCTATTCCATGACATTCCGAGCGGAGCAAATAATCGCGGAGCGATTGTTTGCGTAGTCGAGGAATCTCCGGAGCGAAGCATCGACCGAGATTCCTCAACTCCGCAAAAGATTGCTTTCGCAAGCTTTGCTCCGCTCGGAAGGACAGTTAGAAGTATTTGTCAAGAATTATAAATGACCAATCGCCCAGGAATTCGCCACGCAGGCATTACCGCCGTCGGACATTACGCGCCGCCAGACGTGCTCGATAATAAATATTTCGAATCGTATCTCGATACGAACGACGAATGGATCGTCTCGCGCACGGGCATTCGCGAGCGTCGCATTTTGCGGACGGGCGCGACGAGCGATATGGCTGTCGAGGCTGCGAAGCTCGCGCTCGAACGGCGTGGGATGACGCCGAACGATATTCAGCTTATCATCTGCTGCACCGTCACGCCCGACATGCCCTTTCCACCGACCGCAACGATCGTGCAGGATAAATTGGGAGCGAAAAATTGCTTTGGGTTCGATATCAACGCCGCGTGTTCGGGATTTCTCTTCGGACTCGAAACGGCTTCGCGTATGATCGAATCCGGCGGATACGATCGCGTGCTGCTCATCGGTGGCGATAAAATGAGTTCCATCGTCAATTATCAGGATAGAAATACTTCCATTCTCTTCGGCGATGCTGCCGGCGCGCTCATTCTGGAACCTGTTTCGGAAGAATATGGCATTATGGATTCCTATCTGAAGATCGATGGCATAGGCCGGGAATTTTTGTATATGAAGGGGGGCGGAAGTCTCAATCCCGCAACGGCGGAGACTGTTGCAAACGGGATGCATTACATTTATCAGGACGGCAAAACGGTCTTCAAGCGGGCCGTGGTCGATATGGCCGATTCTTCCGCTCTCATTATGGAACGAAATGGTCTGAAATCCGAAGACATTGCTTATTTGGTTCCACACCAGGCGAATTTCCGTATTCTCGATGCCGCCCGCGAGCGCATGGGGCTACCGATGGACCGCGTGATGATTAACATCGACCGCTATGGCAACACGACCGACGCGACGATCCCCATGTGCCTCAGCGAGTGGTGGGCCGATGGCAAAATCAAGAAGGGCGATAATCTCGTGCTGGCAAGTTTCGGCGCCGGCTATACCTGGGGAGCGATTTTGGTAAGGTGGGCGTATTGAAATTTTATATCAATTTATACTCGTCATTCCGAGCGGAGTTTTTCTGATGGGAGTTTTTCTGAGCGGAGCGAAGGAAAGCGGAGTCGAGGAATCTTCGGACATTTCACTGCGTGGCAGCTTTAGCGAAATTCCTCGACTCCGCATTCATTTGCTTTCGCAAAGGAATGCTACGCTCGGAATGACAGCTTTTTATTTGGCCAATAGTAATCTATGATCGCATACCTCTTCCCCGGACAAGGTTCCCAATATCCCGGCATGGCGAAGGAATTCGCCGAAGCGTTCCCGCAGGCCAAAGCGATGATGCAGGAAGCGGACGATTTGCTGCACATCCATCTTTCCAAAGCGATGCTCGAAGGACCGGAAGATGTTCTTCGGCAAACCGATTTCACGCAGCCGGCCATTTTTCTTCACTCGATGATCGCGCTTCGCTTTTCCGAAGATTTGGGAACTCCAAATGCGATGGCCGGACATTCGCTTGGCGAATATACGGCGCTTACAGCAGCCGGAGCATTGACCTTTAACGATGCGCTTCAACTCGTGCAGTTGCGTGGGACATTGATGGCCGAAGCTGGGAAGCGTTCCTCAGGAACGATGGCCGCGATTATTGGAATGGATGCCAATGTGCTCACCGCTTTATGCGAGAATGTGGAGCGGGAAACTTCCAGCATTGTGCGGCCTGCGAATTATAATT
>DASYAJ010000120.1:0-4428 GCA_036501405.1 Kapaibacterium sp. (SeqCode) | reverse complement strand
ACATCATGTTTTTTTAGGGAATGAAGATGGATTATATAAGGGAAACAGTATTGGAAACGAATTTACCTTGACCAACGCACCGGGTGAAATTATCTCCTTAGGAGGTTCAGACTCTAATCTGTTTCTAGGAACCGACGGGTGGGGAGTTTATCGTTCGACCGACGAAGGAAGCACTGCTTTTTCGTCTGGACTCTTCCTTCACAGAATTTTTTGTTTCTCAAAAACCCGTTCCGAACTCTTCGCCGGAACCGACAGTGGAGTTTTCGTTTCCGGTAATAATGGAGCGAATTGGATACCAGTTTCTGAAAGCCTGAAAGATAGCAATATTGCTTCTCTTGCAATAAAAGATTCGACGCTCTTTGCTGGCACGATTAATTTAGGAATCTGGAAGCGACCACTTTCACAAATGACTTGGCCTTATTCTATCCATTCCACGCTCGATTCTATCGATTTCGGCAGCATCCTTGTTGGAAAGGATTTCTTCGTTACATTTTCGATAGTAAATACAAGTTCGGCGGATTTGCACATTTCAAACCTGCAACTTTCCTCGTCAAAAGAATTTCACTATGATTCACTATTGTTGCCAAGTACTCTTCAGCCGAAAGACTCACTTTCGTTGCAAGTAGCTTTTACACCTTCGATCTCAGGTAAAATATTTGGGATTCTAAAAATTCTCTCCGTAGCCCCAGAAATTGACATCCATTTGACTGGGAATGCTTTTCAAGCTCCGGATGAGGTTAAAGAGATTTCAAAAAACTCCTTTGAATCCTTTCCAAATCCCTTCTCATCCAAAACGACGGTCTCCTTCGATGCACTCGAATCCGGCTATGCCGATGTCAGCGTCCTGAATGCGCTCGGCGAGCAGGTGGCGCTGCTCTATTCGGGAACGCTTGCGAGCGGGAATCATTCCTTTGCCTTCGATGCTTCCGGACTTCCTGCCGGGACTTATTTTTGTGTTGTTCGATGCGGCGACGTTTCGAACGTGATTGCGTTGGAACATTCGGACGAGTGATAGTTTAAGCACTGCTTCCTTTTCGGGAGTTCGAGTGACAGGTCTCCTGTTAACCACTCCTCGACCACCTCCCCCTAACCCCAATCCCCGATCAGGTCGAGGAAAGGCACTTGAAAAGCGGGGAATCTTACAGTGGTCTTTCATTTCCTGTGGGCTTTTATCCTCAATCGAATAAATGGCAGTGCGGACCTTTCGCGCTGAAGCATGCGCTCGCCATTGTCGGCCATTTTGTCGATGAGGAGTCGATTACGCGCGCGGCTCGGACGACCAAAGACGGGACCGACGAGAAAATGCTTCGCCGTGCTGCCGATAAATTCGGCTGCGGGCTGCTCGAAATCCGCCGATTTGGCGAGAAATCGGCATTTCGGGCGCTGAAAGATGCGATCGAAGCCGGAAAGCCAAGCATGATTTGCATCAATCAATGGGGACATTGGGTGACGATTGTCGGTTTTGACGCAAAAAGCGAGCGGTTTGTCGTTATCGATAGTGAGAAAGACCCCGTTGTTCGGATTCCAACTTGGAGCGAACTCAAACGGCGTTGGGCCTACAATGAATATGATCGCGAGGGCCGGTTAAAACAATTTTACGATTTGTACGTCTTGCGTCCGAGGTTTCGGGTGATGTCGAAAGCGAATTTTTCGATGAAGCGCGCGCAGTTTTTGCGCCGTACGGGTAATGCGCAGTTCGTGAAGCATTTCGATGAATACGTGAGCGATTTGCTGAATATTGCGCGTCCGACCCCGAAACGATCGCCGGAAAAGCGTCCGCTGGAAAAAAAGCGCGGAATTCGGCGAAGAGAGGGCAGTCCCGTCATTTCGATGGCGGAATTTTTGCGGCGGCACCGCAAAATGCTGCTCGAAACCGTTCGTTATTGGCATGAGCAAACGACCGAAGCCCAGCTTCGCCGTGTGCTCGCGAATATGCGGTTCGTCGCAGAAACGTATGGCCTTGTAATCCGTCAAGAGGACGAGAAGCGGACGATTGCTTCGTTCGCCGCGCTTCTCATGGCATGGGCTACGACACATGAGCCGCTGGAAGAGGCGCTCTATGGATAATGGCTAATTGCGAACGGCGAACGGATAATGAGGAAGGAAGACTAAAGTTTTTTGAAGTAAAAATTCGCTATAAAAATTAACGATAAAAAATAGCGATTAGGATTCGGAATTTCAAAGGAATCAAAATTAGCCAATAGCCATTAGCCGTTCGCCATTTACCCGTTTCCCACTAAGAGAAGCATAATGATTATTCGTTCTACAACAGTTTTAGGGATCGTCAAGGACGGTCAAGCGGCGCTTGGTTCCGATGGCCAGGTGACGATGGGCAATACCGTCATGAAGGGCAACGCGAAAAAGCTGCGTGTGCTGCATCAAGGGCAGGTCATCGCCGGGTTTGCAGGCTCGACGAGCGACGCGCTCACGCTTTACGACCGTTTCAACAGCAAGTTGGAAGAATATCGGGGTAATGTGGCCCGCGCGGTGGTGGAACTCGGAAAGGACTGGCGGAACGATAAATTCCTTCGACGTCTCGAAGCGATGCTGGCGGTCGTCAGCAAGGACAATGCGTATCTGCTTTCGGGAACCGGCGATGTGATCGAGCCAGAGAACGGGATTGTCGCGATTGGTTCCGGCGGACCGTATGCGCTTGCAGCCGCTCGCGCGTTTCTGAAATCGAATCCGCAAATGGCCGCGAAGGACATCGTGCAGCAATCGCTGAACATTGCGGGCGAAATCTGCATTTATAGCAATACGAATATCACGGTAGAAAGCATCTAGTGGAAGAAATTACGACAATTACCGCTCCTCAACAGAATGGCGAGGCCGTAGCCGAAACGCCGGAACGTCATCTTACGCCACATCAGATCGTCGCGGAACTCGATAAGTACATTATCGGGCAATCGAATGCGAAGCGATCGGTCGCGATTGCGCTGCGCAATCGCTGGCGCCGCCAGCAAGTTCCCGAAGCGCTGCGTGAGGAGATCATGCCGAACAACATCATTCTCATCGGCCCGACGGGAGTCGGGAAAACGGAAATCGCTCGCCGCCTTGCACGGCTTGCTGGCGCGCCATTTCTGAAAGTCGAAGCGACAAAATATACCGAAGTGGGATATGTGGGCCGCGACGTCGAATCGATGATCCGCGATCTGACCGAGCTTTCGATCACGATGGTGAAGTCCGAGCAGATGGAAGCCGCGGAACCGAAAGCGCGCGCCAATGCGGAGGAAAGAATTTTGGATATTCTCGTCCCACCCGCGCCCACGGCTCCGCGACAAGCGACGCCGATGATGTTTCCGGGAGTTCCCGTGAGCTCCTCCATCACCGGAATGCCCCAGGCTGCGCCACGCACACCAGCCGAAACCCGCGAGCAAGCCGAGCTGAATGAGCATACGCGTAATAAATTTCGAGAGAAACTCCGCGCCAATGAAATGGACGAGAAGGAGATCGAAATCGATATCCAGCAAACGCCGCCCATCGCTTCGATGCAGATTATGGGGCCGCTCGGTGGACCCGGCATGGACGAAATCGGTCAGAATATCCAGGACATTCTCGGAGGAATGCTTCCCAAAAAGAACAAGCGCCGCCGCGTGACAATTGCCGAAGCGCGTACGGTCTTTGAGCAGGAAGAAGCCGCAAAACTGATCGACATGGATAACGTCATCCGTGAAGCGATCGAGCGCGTCGAAAGCGCGGGAATTATCTTTTTGGATGAAATCGATAAGGTTGCCGGTGGGAAAAAAGAGGGCGGTGGCCCCGATGTTTCGCGCGAAGGCGTCCAGCGGGATCTCCTTCCCATTGTCGAAGGATCGAATGTCTCGACGCGCTATGGCGTGGTGCGGACCGATCATATTTTGTTTATCGCTTCCGGCGCGTTCCATGTCACGAAGCCGAGCGATCTTATTCCGGAACTGCAAGGCCGGTTCCCTATTCGAGTGGAACTCGATAGCTTGACACAGGAAGATTTCGTGAAAATTCTGACGGTCCCGCAGAACGCGCTGCTCAAGCAATACAAAGCATTACTCGAAACCGAAGGCATGGAAGTGAACTTTGGCGACGATGCCATCGACGCAATTGCGCGCATTGCATTCGAAGTCAACGAAGCCATCGAAAATATCGGTGCGCGGCGCTTGCATACCATCCTCACGACTCTGCTCGAACAAGTGCTCTTCGATGTTCCGGACGTGGTGAAGGAGAACAGTCTTTCGATCAACGCACAGTTCGTCGAAGACCGGCTGGAGAAAGTGGTACGGAACCGGGATTTAAGCCAGTATATATTGTAGTCTTATTGCTTGTACTCTTCTGCCAAAGGGTATCATTTAGGGATGGTAATATTTTCTTAAAGCCGCATCGACACTGTCGATGCGGCACTCTTCTCTTAACTCCGGCTCAATGCGAGCGCGGGTCATTGCTGTTTTTGCCATA
>DASYAJ010000119.1:0-1625 GCA_036501405.1 Kapaibacterium sp. (SeqCode) | reverse complement strand
AGGGCAGTAATTGTGCCAGTAAAGGCGACCGATCTAGTAAAACTCAGCGGCATCGCTGACCAATCACTGTTCGCTTATAACGTTCGCGGTCCTCTCGGAAAAACGGGAGTCAATAAAGGCATCGTCAAAAGCATTCAAGATAATTCGCGTCATCGTTTGTTCCCTCTTTTTCACAACGGTATAACGATCATTGCAAAAAAACTAGAAAACACAAAAGACGAGATAACGGTGCTCGATTATTTCGTAGTAAACGGGTGTCAAAGTCTGAGTTCGTTTTCAGACCACAAAACAAAACTCAGCGACGACTTGCGCGTACTAGCGAAGTTTGTACAAGTCGAACCGACTTCGGCGCTTGCAAGCCTAATCACCGAGATTTCCAACAATCAGAACGGCGTGAAACCACGCGATTTCATGGCGAACAATCCTTTGCAAATTCGCCTGCAACAGGAGTTCGTCCAACACTATAGCGGTCAGTATTTCTTTGAGATCAAACGCGGCGAAACCACGGGGGCAGGAACGTTTATTTCTAACGAAGAAGCAGGGTTAATGCTTATGGCTTTTGATCGCGGGGAACCGTGGGCAACCCATCGAAAATATCAGGTGTTTGAGGACAAATATAATGAGTTATTTGCGCGACCAGAAGTTACCGCAGACCGCATTGTTCTGGGTCACGTAATTGCGGAATCGATTGACGCAGCACTACCGCGTCTCGCAGATGGTCTGGTGGCCAAGTATGTTCTAACGCGCTACATGTTCATGTATTTTGTAAGGAACATTCTGAAAAACGATGAACTGTGGCCGGAAATCAACGGCAATCCTCAGCGATTCGTGCGACAACTCGCAAGCCGACAACTTTTTCGGAAGTGCATCGACAATATCGTTAGCGACCTAGTTACGGATGTGAATGCAGAGCTTGCTGAAGTCGGGCCGGACTTTGACTATCGCGGCAAATTGCGTGACGCGGCGTGGGTAGGGGAACTCAATAAGCGCGTTGTCAGCGACCACGTAAAACTAGTTGCACGAAAGAAGATTCCGTCCTTCAAAGACGATTGGGGGGCGGGCGCCTAGTGAAATAAGGTGGGGGAGATGAAGCACTCCGGCGAGTACGAGTGGTCGATGAATCTTGTAGGCCTGCTTCTTACAATTTCGCACGAAGAAATGCAGAAACGCGAATCGGAATATCGCAATCAGGTAGACGCGAATCCTTACAGGCACAGGCCGAAACGAAAAAAGCGGAAAGCGGTCAAGCCGCCCTCCGCTTCCCTCTAAGTAATCGATTAGCACGTTGCGTCCGGTTGTATGTCCTTCTTCGGGTTTTCTTTCGTCACTCGATTGTTGTAGCGGAAGGTCTGTTCATCCAAGTAACGGAACATGTGGAATGGCTCCACGCTCGCATACGTTCCGCCGCCGCCCCGGGGTGCGCGAACCGGCCACCGTGATTACTCTACCGACAGAGAGCTTGCTACACTGACGGCCGTCGAGGCGTTAACAGTCGATCGTGCGATGCAGGAGCGCAAAAGCCATGCCGATTCAAACGATCATCGAACCCTTCCGGATCAAGAGCGTTGAGCCGATTCGAGAGACGACGCGCGAGAGGCGCCGAGAACTGATCGAAGCCGCAGGCT
>DASYAJ010000118.1:0-6181 GCA_036501405.1 Kapaibacterium sp. (SeqCode) | reverse complement strand
CGCAAAATGATCGACGCTGCAAAAGCGAAGAGATGAGATTTGAAATCCTTGCCGAAGCGAATTTCGATCTTGCCGAGTGTTTGCAGTACTATCTCGATGAATTTACTCCAATGACCGCCGACCGATTTGCCCAAACGGTCGATCGATGTTACGATGAAATTCTGGATGCTCCTTTTCGTTTAGTTCCCGATAAAAAAGGTGTTCGACGAAAGCCGATAAAAGGCTTTCCGGAGCATTCGATATCTTATATCGTCAGTGGTGAACTCATTGAAGTCGTTGCGTTTCGCCATCATAAACGCAGGCCAGGATTTTGGGAAAATCGGTTGAGATGAATTCACAAATTATTGTTCGATCATCCTGAATTATATCGGAACAAAATTCCACCGGCAATTCGAATATCGCGGGTCTTATATACGCCGGGCA
Organism: Kapaibacterium sp. (SeqCode); assembly: GCA_036501405.1. Taxonomy (GTDB): domain Bacteria; phylum Bacteroidota; class Ignavibacteria; order Palsa-1295; family Palsa-1295; genus PALSA-1295. The sequence goes on along the minus strand of DASYAJ010000118.1, from coordinate 5,758 downwards.
TAGATCCATAACCAAGAGTGGGTCCGAAGCCACATAAGAGCGTTTCTGCCATAAAATCTCAACCAGAGGCCAGAAAAAAATAGTTTAGTATTACTCCTTTGAATTATGCAGAAGTTTTCAGAAACAAAATCCGTTGAAAAATTAACCAGATTAGCAATTACTGCGTGCGCCCAACGCTTCCCGATCCGCTAATATCGGTGTGGACATCCGTAACAGGTCCGCGATATTTCACACCGCCGGAGCCGTTGATGGATGCGTCCAAGCGGGTGTTGACATTGAGCGAAGCATCGCCGGAACCCTCGATCTCGATTTTCGCGGTTTCGGCGGTGAGGCTATCGGCATCGATGTCGCCGGAGCCATCGATCGACATTTTGTGATCGCCAGAAATACCGTGCAGCGTGATCGTTCCCGAGCCTTCGATCTCGGACTGCAGCTTTTTGACATTCACACCGAGATCGTAGCTACCGGAACCTTCGAGATCCAATTTCAAATCATCGGAAACAATGGGCGTTGCGCCGTGAATGTCCGAGGAGCCATCGGACTCGATGGAATGATAATTCGGGCTGGTAATCGAAACGAGAATGTTCTTCGTCGGCTGAAGATTGCCTTCGGACTTAACGATGAGCTTTCCATCTTTGACGGTCGTGGTGATATGCGCGAGCAAATTCTGATCGGTCTCGATTTTTACTTCGGTGGTCAAGCCCTGCGTAACGGTGACATCGTAAGCGCCTTCGAGTTCGACGGCCTGGAACGGTTCCGTGTTGCGCGTTTCGTTGGTAACCGTTCCATTGCCGGAATAGGTATTCGGCATGAATGCAGCGAGTTTCGAGCAGCTGCTAAAAACACAGGTAAGAGCGAAAATCGAAAGAATCGGTAAGATTTTTTTCATGGGTGGAAGTTTTGTTCTGGATTACGCGGCATCATGAATCCTGTTTCAGCAGGAGAAAATCTGAAAATGACCAATTTTTTTGCGCTAAAACCTGTAACTTTTCGGCTTGAACGGAGTTCTTTAGATAGTTCTTTTTCCAGGACACACATTATTTACATCATATTTGCATGAAACGATCGAAACTCGCGATTTGGAGTATTCCTATACTCGTCACCATGGCTTTTGCCGGATGCAGCAATACCGTCACAACGCCAACGAATAACACGCAGGTCTCCTATACCAAAGGAGATTCTTATGGCTATCATGCCTTCGTGCTGAATGCTACCAGTGGCCAACCTTCCGGCACAACCGACACGATTACTTCCACGATTGCAGCCACAGATGGCACCTTCGATAGCATGGTGAACGTGACGACGATTCTGAATTCTCATACGCATCCGGCGTCGGGAACTTCGCTCGACACAACCTATATCTCCCAAAACAACGGTAACTTTTATCATTATAATTACGGTCTCGAAGCGCTGAATAACGATGCAGCCGTTCTCGCGATTGCGAATAGTGGAAAGTCGATCGAGGTAGGATGGGTCTTGCAGGCCAAACTTTCCGCGAATTCTGGGGATAAATGGATCGGTGTGAACGATACACTCTCCCTCAATAGTCCTACATTAGGAGGAGCGGTTACGGCATATCTAACAGATAACGTAACCGAGGAAGGCGATACAACGATCTCCGTCAATAATTCACCCGTGGTTACAAAACATTCGGTCCACAACATTTCGTTGAGTATTCCCGGTAGTTTCTCAGCGGAAGAGACCGTCGATACATACGTTTCCGTTGCAGACGGCACCGTACTTAATATCGATCATCCCACATCGTTGGTCGGTAGTGCAGCCCCAGGATTAGAAACAATCTTTATTGGAAAAGTCGATTAAGATGCTTCGGCCTTTTGCAAGCTTTCGACGGGCGAGCGGCCGAAGCGGCGGTCCAGTTCGTCGATGGCAAGCTTGATGACGATCGGGCGGCCATGCGGGCACACGTAGGGCATCTTCGTTTCGAAAAGCTGCTCGATCAGCACATGCATTTCTTCTTGATTGAGCTTATCGCCCGCTTTGATGGCCGCTTTGCAGGCGAATGTGGCGGCAAGCGCATCGCGCGTGGGCGTGGTGCGGGTTTCACCGGCTTCGTCATAGCCATCGAGCACTTCGCGTAGGATGGATTCTTCGCGTCCAGCGTGAACGTCGGCCGGAATGCCATCGATGATGATGCTCGATCCGCCAAAGAAGCGGAGTTGAAATCCGATCTGTTCGAGTTCCGTAAGAAGTTCCTTTACCAGCGCCATCTCGCGCGGAAGCAGATCGATGTTCTGCGGAAAAAGAAGTTGCTGCGAAGCAGGGTTATTCTCTTCCATCGACCGCAAGGCGCGCTCATAAAGAATGCGTTCGTGCGCCACATGCTGATCGACAATCATCAACCCCGATTTGATCTGCGAAAAGATATATTTATTGTGGAGCTGCCATAGCACCGGTCTATCTTTCAGCACTTCGGCTGCAAGTCCAGTCCGTTCGATATTGCCTCTCGTTGCAGCGCCATTCGTCGCGAGGGTGTCGACGGGCTTTCCGCGAAAAAGATCATCAGGTTTGGCGCCGAAGAGGCGTTCGAGCGTTCCCAAACCATTTTCCTTTCCATTCTCCCCCGCCTTTTCAAGGCGGGGGCTGGGGGGTGGTTGGGTGGACGCAACGTATTCTTTTCGTAAAAGTGGATTCGACGCATAATCTGGAAACCGCATTCGTGCTGGATCGGATGAAGTATTAATCGAATCCGGCATCGCCATGTCGGGTGCAAGCGCGCCTTCGGTTGCGTTCGATTGCGTGGCGCGCGCAAGCGCTTCCTGCAAGGCGCGGCGCACTTCTTCGGTAATCGTCCGTTCGTCTTCGAATTTTATTTCGAGCTTTTGCGGATGAACGTTCACGTCGATTGTCGATGGATCGACCGTGATAAAAAGAAATGCCGATGGGAACGCGCCTTTTTCGACCAAATGCTCATAAGCACTCGCGACCGCATAGGATAAGCTGCGCGAAACAATCGGACGGTGATTGACAAAAAAGAATTGCTCGGTCCGCACGCGCTTCACGAAACTCGGGGCGCTGACAAATCCATGCAGGTGCAGTCCGCTCGAAACGCGCTCGACCGGAAGGAGCGCGCCGCGCAACCTACTGCCGAAAATTTGTTCGATGCGTTCCGGCAGCGGCACGTCTGAAGGAAGATCGAAGATCATATCGCCATCCGACACGAAAATAAAATGGACATCGCTATGCGAGAGCGCGGCTTTCGTGACTGTTTCAACGACGTGTTTGAATTCCGTCGCTTCGGTCTTCATAAATTTCCGGCGCGCCGGAATATTGAAAAAAAGATTGCGAACCGAAATGGAAGTTCCCTCATCGCAGGCTGCCGATTCACAGGATCGAAGGATGCTTCCTTCGACAATCAGCTGCGTGCCCAGTTCTTCGCGCGATGGCCGTGTCAGCAATTCGAATTTGGAGACAGATGCAATCGCTGCTAATGCCTCACCGCGAAATCCGTAGGTGTTTAATCGCTCCAGATCGTCGATGGAACTTAGTTTGGATGTCGCATGGCGCTCGATCGATGCGCGCGCATCCTCGCGGGACATGCCGCTGCCATCGTCCACAACCTGAATCAGCGTGCGGCCTGCGTCTTTCAAGATGATCGTGACGTTTTTCGCTGCGGCGTCCAGCGCATTCTCCAAAAGTTCCTTTACGACCGACTCCGGCCTCGTCACGACCTCGCCGGCCGCAATTTTCTGCGCAATGGAATCGGGTAAGCGTTTAACGAGCATGATCTATTGCGGTTTACGCTGCTTCCTCCTGGAACATTGCATCGCCAAACATCGCCTTTGCGAATTCTTCCGCATCGAACGGCTGTAAATCCTCAATCTTCTCCCCGACTCCGATATAGCGCACGGGAACCCGAAGTTCATTTGTCAGTGCGATCACGATCCCGCCTTTTGCGGTGCCATCGAGTTTGGTCAGGACAAGCCCGGTGATCGGAGCGACTTTCGTAAATTCTCGCGCTTGCTGGAGCGCGTTTTGTCCTGTGGTTGCATCGAGCACGAGAAGAATTTCGTGGGGAACGTTCTCTTTCAGCTTGCGCATGACGCGCGTCATCTTTTCGAGTTCAGCCATCAGATTTTGCTTGGTATGCAAGCGGCCGGCAGTGTCGATAAGGACGACATCCGCTTCTTTACCAATCGCCGATTGCAGCGTATCGTAGGCCACTGCCGAAGGGTCCGCTCCCTGATGCTGTTGAATGATTTCTACTCCCGCACGCTCGGCCCAGACTTCAAGCTGCTGATTCGCTGCCGCGCGGAAGGTATCTGCGGCTCCGATAATCACGCGCTTGCCAGCCATGCGATAGTTGTAGGCGAGCTTCCCGATCGTCGTCGTTTTTCCCGCGCCGTTCACGCCAACGACAAGAATGACATACGGTGTGTCCGAAACGGTTTCAAAATCGGAGAATTCTCCCTTCTTTTCAAGGAGGGGAGCATCGCCACCGATGCTCGGTTGTACTCCATTACCACCACCTTCCCCCTCCTTGGAAAGGAGTGGGTTATATATCGCATCCGAAAGCTGCGATCGCAATTCATCGCGGAGCTGTGAAGCTTCCGACCATTTTTTGAACTGAATCTCTTCGACGAGATGATCCATGATGCGCTCGGTCGTCGCATAGCCGACATCCGAAAGCAGGAGTGTCTCCTCGATTTCAGACATCAACGTATCGTCGATCTTCCGTGATTGATAGAAAACGCGGTTGATCTTTCGCACGAATTCGTCGTGCGATTTTTGCAGCCCCTCGCGGAGCTTGGAAATTTTAAATTTATCGAAAAAACCCATTCGGGGTAATAGTGCTGAGTACTAAAGATTTTATTGCGTGGACGGTTGAACACTCAAAATAGTGGTAAAGCTTCTTCGTTTTTCAAAAAGACGGATTCAACGAGAGCGAAACGAGGTTATCATCGCATGAAAATTCCTTACACGTTCTCGCAGCAAGTTTCCAGTGAACTTTCCTCAAGAGCGATTACCATAGCTTTTCTATATGCTTTTCCAATTCTGCCCATTGTCAAATATATATCGCCATTGCTCTATGGCAGCGTAGCGAGCGCGGCTGCGGTTTCTAAGGCCATAATGATTCTGTCACCAGTTATGGCAATTGGCGTCGCCATGCTTGCTATTCAAGCTCCGTCTCTCGGTTGGAAACAAATCATCATTCGGAGCATTGGCGGTTGCCTGATTGTTTCTTCTGGCGTCATTGCAATCATTCCAACCGCTATCTCATAGATAGAAGGCGTCCGTCGATGCCATGGAAACGGATCGTTGTTAGGAGGATTGCCGGAGCACTTATTTGTGCTGTTGCGGCACTTGGAATCGTTTCGACTCTTATTGCATAGGCTTTTCGTTTTTCATAAAAAGGATGGAATGCAACGAAAGGGAAACGAAGTTGTGGATGGATGAATAAATTTTCCTGGTTTCCGCAGCCGCTCGCAAAGGATGTTTCCGCTAAAGTTGCTTCGGCAGCTCTGATTACCTATTTGCTGATGATTCTTCTTGTAAAACTGTTCGTGCCAATATTCTATGGCAATGCGGTAAGCCATGCGGCTATTTTTCATTCCGAGATGGTGATGATGCCTGCGGTCTTACTTGGCGTCGGAATGCTTTCGGCAGAAGCATCGTCGATCCCCTGGAAACATATCGTGATTCGCAGCATTGCGAATGCTCTTATCGCTGCTGTCGCATCGATTGCTTTAATTCCAGGGAACTAATAAAAGGTGACGTTATCCATTCAAAACATGCTTCA
>DASYAJ010000117.1:0-17462 GCA_036501405.1 Kapaibacterium sp. (SeqCode) | reverse complement strand
ATTCGTCAACTTGTCTTCGCCGCCAACCATCTCCACAGGCCGTTCGAGATCGAAGCTGGGGCTCGTAACGCCGAACCGCATCTTCACGAGGTAGGTCTTATCCATCCCAATCAAATGTGCGAGTTCTTTCGTTTTGCGTCGTGTAGCGATAATGAGTAGTCCTGTCGCGAGTGGATCGAGCGTTCCGCCGTGGCCGCATTTGACGCGGCGAATTTCCGTGATGCGGCTCACGGCTTTTCGAAGCCGGTTCACGATATAGAAGGATGTTTCGCCATAATCTTTTTGAATGAGAAGCAGTGCTCCTTCCGGCGAAAGGATTTTCTCGCGCGCGCTTGCAGCATCAATGCGCACAGCCTCGCGGCCAATAAATTCTACTTCCTGGCTCACGCCGTCCCGTTCGAGCTTTGGTTACCGATCTTCCGAAAAATTTCTTCCACGCGAGCGACTTCTTCCTGGGTATCGTCTAAATAAAAGAATAGTTCCGGGACATAACGAAGGCGCACAGCTTTGGCAACTGCTGAACGCAGATGCGGCGTTTCCGCCTTCACTTTATCGAGCGTCCGTTCCGCAGGTTGTGTGCCGCCCAGCAGACTAATATAGACACGCGCGCTGCGAAGGTCCGGAGCCATGCGGACTTTTGTGATCGTGATCAGGCTATCGGTGAGGCTGGAAAAATCGGTTTGGAATGCGCGAGCAAGTGCTTGCTGCACTTCCCCCGCGACCCGTTCCGTTCGAATTGACATGCCATTCAGAACAGCCGGATTGGCCGCGCGTTCCAAACAATTATTTCAAGCGCTATTATTTCGAATGAATGAGCACGGAGGCGCTGTCCTTGACGAACGTTTTCGGTTCACCCAGCGGCTCATCGAAATGATGGACTGCGATAGGCGCTGCCGCAACAGCGTTGGCTTTCGGACTTCCTGCATTACCGGTCGTCTTTTGAGCTTTCGAAACGGAATGTAAGTTCGGACCTCCACTCATGCTTGGCTGTTCGGGGGCTACCTGTGCATTATTCGGAGCAACATCCCGGAATGTATTCACTAATGTTTTGGGAGCCGGTGTGACATTTGGCGGCATCGTCGCGGGGGCTTTGGAGCCTGTCGAGGAATAGAAAAAGAACCCGAGAGCGATGAGAAGCCCAGCAAGGGCAATCCACCCGATCCATTTGCGCGACCGCTGAACGCCAGCGAAATAATTCATCAAAAACGGGCTTGGTCCAGCCGAAGCAGTGTGTGCATCAGGAATCGATGCATGCGAGACAAATTGCTGGATAAGCACTTCCGCCGTAAGCAGTTCGGATGCCTCTGGATTGAGGACGAGGAATTCCTGGAACGAAGCGCGCTCCGCTTCGGGCATTTCATGCGAAAGAAACCGCTCGATCGAGCGATCGAGGTCGTCAAAACCTTCTGTATTTCTTATGGTCACTGTACTGCTTCCTTTTGAGAGGTATAGTCCTTCAAACTAATTTTTTCTTTTCGTGCCATTTCGACAACAGTCTTTCTGAGTTTGGCGCGCGCGCGGGAGGCACGCTTCCAAATCGCTTCCGGAGTTTTGTCCAGCATCGTTGCGATCTCATCGAGACGGTATCCGAGGTGCAAGTTCAATTCCAGCACTTCGCGATATTCATCCGATAATTCGGCGAAGGCGCGATCGACGATTTCTTCCGCGTCCGGCCGGTTTTGCCCGAAATCGGAGACCGGATGGTCCTCGTCTGCAATCGAATCGATCGGAGCGTGGTCCTTTCGCGTGCGAAGAAAATCGATGGAAAGATTTCTGGCAATGCGGAAAAGAAACGCCTGAACGAGAAATGGCTCTTCTTTTTTCATCGGCGGTTTTTTGCGCAAATCGATGAAGCGCATCCAGACGCCTTGCAGGAGATCTTCGAGCGTCGGCCCATCGGCTCTGTAGCCAACCTGCCGCGAAAGAAACCGGTGAAGCTTGCTATTGTACCCTTTAAAAATGGCTTCAAATGCTTTATCGTCGCCACGAAGCATTCGCCAGAACTGCTCGTCCCAATAGGTTACAGCGGATAAGGTCTCGGCTCCGGGTAATGTTAAGGCTTTCTCGATCATTCTGTCTTGTGAATCATAATGACCGTCCGGAGCGTTCCTTCGCCGCACATACATCGATTTGCTTCACCACTATTTGTTGCAACGAAGGAATGTGCCGCGGCCTGACAGCATCTGGAATTTTTCATGCTCGTTCTGTCAGGTCGTCCGCTGAAGTTTCGTTACCCTCTTAGGAAGGGGTTCCTTCCCTTTTTTCACGAATGAAAAATATAGTCGGTACTTTTATTGCACTCACGCTGGGAACGCTTGCGATCCTTTCATCGCTGTCGCTCAATAGCTGCCATGATACGTTCCCATCCCAGGTCGATACGGTCCTGAAGCCAGACACGACGCGCGATACGCTGCTCAAGTACGATACGACGATGATTCGAGATACGATTCACGATACGACGATCCGTGTTCACGAAGATACAACGACCATCACGCTCCATGATACAATCCGCGATACAACAATCATTCAACACCACGATACCACCCTACTTATTATCCATGATACCGTCGATCTGGATGATTCGAATGTCTGGATTTACCGATCGTCAGGGACCACCGATCCTCTCATTACTTCACAATTCGTAAATTCATCTGTTGGATTTGTCGGGGGCGGATTCCTATTCGGAAGTGCCGGGACCGGCATTATTCTCGGAACGTCGGACGCGGGGACCACCTGGCAAATAGATAATTCCACCATTGCTACAACGGGCACAGGCGGAAATGACGTTTATGGCCTCGCATTTTTAGATCCGCAAAACGGTTTTGCCGTCGGCGATGGGGAGAATGTCTATCATACCGTCGATGGAGGGATAACGTGGTCTCCAACTGCGAGCAACAGTTCGGATTTACTCCGGTCGATATGGTTTCAGGATGCAAACAATGGTTTTGTGGGAACATCCGATCCTGAGGACCAAGGTTCAGGGGTAAGTCATGATGGACACATTCTTGTGACACATGACGGCGGTGATACCTGGAGCATGGGATACGCGAGTTCAGCCGGTGGAATTTATCGTATTCAATTCATCAATTCTTCTAATGGAATCGCACTCGGATATTGGGGATCGGCACTGTGGACTTCCGATGGCGGAACGAGCTGGAATCTTGGAAGTACCGATCAATCTCAATCGCGTACAATTATTGTCGGCAGCACCTTCACGACAGCAACAACGGGATTCTGTGTTTGCTATATAGACCAAACGCACGGCGCTATTCTTCGGACGGACGACGCTGGCCATTCCTGGCATACGATTCAGAATGTATCGGCGGGGCTTTCCGGAATTGCCACAAATGGCAATGGAATAATAACGGCGTGCGGCGAGGCGGGAATGATCGTCGAATCGACCGATGGCGGCACGACATGGAAAACTTCAACATTGGGCACGCAACGCTGGATTAGCCTGCAATATCCAACGTCAGATCGGACGGTTGTGGTCGGGGTAAATGGCCGAATTGCCACGCGGGATAAATAATCACTCCTTCGGCTTCCTCCTTTTTTTTCATTCCCGTTTGGGAAAGGATTTTGCGCCTTCTCGTGTTAACGTGTAAGCCGCATTTTTTATCCTAATTCGCTTGCATCGCTCAAAACTATTTTGTGTGCTCTCTGCTGTTCTCTTCTCGTTTCGTCCGGCGTATGGCCAGACCGAATCGAGTTTGGACTTGCAATACCGTTTCGGTTATCTAACCGAAGCAAGTCATGCGCCGAATCTCATTAATCCTTTCGGCCCTGAAGCGGCTGGAGGTGTGAGCGCGGAACATACGTTCCGTATGGACTATCGGCATGAAATCGTCCCGTTATTCCACGTTCTATCGCTCGAAGCGTCTCTCGGACTTGGCTATTCCATTGGTAATTTTACTTCGGACATTTTCTCCGGCTCGCAGTATACACTTCGGTATCGCTCGACTTCGGTGAATGGAAGTGCTGGAATTCGCTACCCTTTCTCGGATTTCGCAGTTGTCTTCAGCGGATGGATGGAACTCCCGCTGACTCAATCCCTCGATGAATCGCTTCTGACGAATGGGAATGCTTCCATCATTGCCTCGAATGGCACGATCGAATATACGCGACTGCCCGCTGGAATTCGATTCGATCTCGATTATGCAAAATTGGTGTTTGGAACCGTTCCGATTTCGGTTGGGCTATTCGGCGAGTTCAATCTCGAAGCCTATCGGCAGAGCACATCGGATGCCGAAAGTGGCGGAATTATATTATCCTGGAATTTCGAAAGTCCTTCGCCCGAAAACCTTGCCGATACCATTCCAATCGTTCCCGCCTCCGCAATTCCAGAAGTGCAAGCCGAAGTCCACTTCACGGAAAATGGAAAGCGGATTCCAGCCGATCAAGCTATTCAAATCGAGCCGAGAGATACACTCGTCCAGCAACATGCGATGCTTCCGAGCTGGATGCCATTATCGAATCATTCCCAGATTTTTGACGATCATTGGGGAATCAACGGTCGTTCCAATTTTGCCATCGATTCGCTTGCTCGTTTCAATGCGCAGTCCATCGTGAAAGAATTACCAAACATTTTGGCCGTGCGCTTATCCAGGAATCCTGATGTCACGCTTCAGTTCTCTGCCGCCGATTCGACGAATGTTTTGCCGGTCATCACCTACATGGAACAAACATTCGGAATTACCGGCCGCAAAATTACCTTTGAAGCAGCCTCGGAACACCGTGACCGCGCCACCATCATTCCGAGCGATGTAGCGTTGCTGAGCCCCATATCGACCCAATGGATCGAGCGCAGTTATGCCATGAAGAATATTGGAATCGATCACACAATCCATCCCGAATCCTCCGCCGATAATTGGGCAATTAGCATTGAACAAGCGGGAATCTCGACCCAAATTCTTTCCAGCGATTCGGCTTCGACCGGAGCCATCTCACTCGGAATCCATCCCAACAGCGTGTTGCCTATTATCGCGGTCATGGCCCTTACCGACAACCGAGGCAATACCTATCATCCAACCGATACACTCCTTCTCTCCGTGGCACAATCCACACCGGAGGCTCGAATGCCCACCCTCATTCGATACATCCTGCTTGCCGATACCACCCAAATCGCGACGATCGATCGACTAATCGAAGAGATCAAGGAAACCAGCTTTGGCGCGCAACTCTCAATCGATTATTATTTCGATCGATCGGGTCTTCCCGTATGGTTCAACGATCGCTTGGAAAAAGCAGGGTTGCATGGAACCGAATCGAGCCATGCGCTGACCGAAGACGATCTTGGGCCGCGCGTTGTTATCACCATCCTCAAATAATTGCTCCCCTCGAAATAGGACTTCATCCTGCTATTCATGTGGGAACGATCGAACGTAGCAATGGCCAATCGAATGAAATCGAAAGCGAATTCCATCTCTAAAACAATTCCTGCATCGGAGCGTTACAGCACCGCCCCGGAAACGCGCCGCGTCACGACGCGTACCATTCGCGATATGAAATCGCGTGGCGAAAAAATCGCGATGATTACCGCCTACGATTTCACCTTCGCTCGGCTTTTCGATGAAGCGGGCATCGACGTGCTGCTCGTCGGCGATTCGCTTTCGAATGTTATTCAAGGGAACGAAACGACGATCCCCGTTACGCTCGATGAGATGATCTATCATGCGAAGCTCGTCGTCCGAGGCGTGAAGGATCGCGCGATGGTTATTTGCGATATGCCATTTATGAGCTTTCAAGTCACCGTGGAAGAAGGGTTCCGTAATGCCGGCCGCATCATGAAGGAGACCGGCGCGGGCGGCGTGAAAATCGAAGGCGGTGAGCGCGTAGCCGATCACGTCCATCGCATGAGCGAAGCTGGCATTCCCGTCATGGGCCATCTGGGCCTTACGCCGCAATCGATTCACCAATATGGCAGCTATCGGACCCGTGGCGTTACAAAAGAAGAAGCTTCTCGCCTGAAGCGTGATGCCAAAGCTCTGGAAGAAGCCGGCGTTTTCGCGCTCGTTCTGGAAAAGATTCCGGCCGGACTCGCGAAAGAAGTAACCGATTCACTCAAAATCTCTACCATCGGCATCGGTGCCGGACCCCATTGCGACGGCCAGGTCCTCGTCATGCACGATCTGCTCGGTCTTACCGAAGAATTCCATCCGCGCTTCGTCCGGCATTACGCCACGCTTGCCGAAACGGTTCGAAACGCTATTCGCACCTATAATTCCGACATCAAATCGGGCAAGTTCCCGAACGAATCGGAATCGTACTGACGGATTCCCGCTTGCGCTGAATCTATGGTTCGATGGTAACCTGCTTGCCCAGCATCAGGCCGATGCCGAAGAAAAACTCCGCTCGAAGCTGAGTTTGTCCGTTGTATATCAGCACGGTCGGACCTCCGCCATATTCGAAGGCCAGGTTCCCGAAACGCGTCGTTCGAATGCTCCCAAGCCGAAGCCCCAAACCGAACAGCGCATCCTGAAAATCGGGGGTTGCCGATTCCTGTGACATTCCTCCGATTACGGTCATCTCCCAATATCCTCCCGCCGGCGCTGTGGCCTTGAAAAACCTTCGGATTCCAAACTGCGCTACCATTTCGTTCCTATCGAAATAAGGATACATCCCCCCCGAAATCTCGTAGCCCAACCGGTCCGTCTTCGGGATTGAATATTCGATCGAGCCACTGACAAGCGGCTCGAACCCCGGATTGGGAATGAAAACGATGTTCGTATTCACCGGCGTTACGAAAATCGCTCCCGTATAGCTCGTCACGAACTGCGGGTCCTGAGCGCGGAGCACCTCCGCCCGGCCCAATCCGAAAACAGCTAAAATTGCTATGCAAAAAGCGGCACGCATTCCCTGTATTCATGCCAAAATCGCTGGAATAGTTCTAAAATATTTATTATTGACCTTAATACTTATAAAATCCCTGCCCACTCTTCTTCCCCAGCCGCCCCGCCGCGACCATCTTCTTCAGCAGCGGACATGCCCGATATTTCGTATCTCCAAGGCCATCGTGAAGCACATTCATAATGGCGAGGCAGACATCCAGTCCGATGAAATCCGCGAGCGCGAGCGGCCCCATTGGGTGGGCCATGCCAAGCTTCATCACTGTGTCGATGTCTTCCGGCGATGCCACCCCTTCCATCACGCAGTAGATCGCTTCGTTAATCATCGGCATCAGGATGCGGTTCGATACAAAGCCCGGTGAATCGGCAACTTCCACCGGCGTTTTGCCAAGCTTCTCCGTAAGCTCTTTCACTTCAGCATAGACTTCATCCGTCGTTGCAAGCCCTCGAATAATTTCTACAAGCTTCATCACAGGAACCGGATTGAAAAAGTGCATCCCGATCACCCGCTCGGCGCGCTTCGTCGTCGCCGCGAGTTCCGTTACAGAGATGGAACTGGTATTGGTTGCGAGAATGACACCCGCCGGAGTGTTCGCATCGAGCGTCTGGAAAATCTCGCGCTTCAGCTCGTAACGTTCCGTCGCCGCTTCGACGACAAAATCCGCGTTCTTCACCGCATTCGCTATCGAAGTATCCATCTTGATACGTCCGAGCGTAGCCGTTTGGTCCGCTTCCGTCAGCGTCCCTTTCTTCACTTGCCGTCCGAGGTTTGCCGTGATCGTTCCGACAGCTTTTTCCAGCGCCGCACTGCTTACATCGACGAGCGTGACGTTGTAGCCCGACTGCGCAAACACGTGCGCGATGCCATTGCCCATCGTACCCGCGCCGATTACCGTTACGTTTTGAATTGCCATAAAAAATTGAATATGTTAGAGAGCTACAAAATTACGAAAAGAACCAGTGATTCATAGCGTTAATCGATTTTTTTCAGCCGTAGCGAATGAGGACATGGGGCAACCGGGGAAATTTAGAAACTCTACACCGTTGCTCTAACTCGATGCCGATCCGGGATCGGGGCTTCCTTCTTATGACGCATGTGAAGGAATGGAACCCACAGCATGTCCCGCAGGACTTTGAGGGATTTCACGAAATTATAGGAAAGCCGTGTATCGGGATCGTGGGTCCACTCGACGGGAAATTCGGCGGCTTTGTATTTCATTCTTTTTGCGAGCCAAAGTGCCTCACCATCGAAAATAACGGAACGAAGTTTTACTTGTCCGAAAATTTCGAGCGCTGCTTTGCGGGTGAAAAGTTTGAAGCCGCACTGCGTGTCTTTGAGCCGCAAGCCAAGATAATTCCTCTGGATTAATCCGAACACTTTAGCAATGCGCTCGCGCAGGAACGATTGGTGTTCCACAATCTTCGTATCGGCAGTGGCGCGGGAACCGATCGCAATGTCATAGCCCGCATCGAGCAGTGCCTCGGCGCGCGCCAGGCATTCGAGCGGCACGGAATAATCGGCGTCCATAAAGAGAATGCGGTTTCCACTGGCCTGCCGCATTCCGATTTTTACCGCCTTACCTTTGCCCGCATTCGGCATATACCCGAACCAGTGGCCGACCACATTTTCCGGCAGCGTGGCAAAGGCTTCCGCAGCTTTTTCGAGCGTTTCGTCCGTCGAGCCATCGCTGACAACAATGATCTCGTGCCATCCCGGTTTCGTTGCAAGGTACGCGGCCGTGCGCACTAACGTTCGAGGCAAACGATTTGCCTCGTTATAGCACGGGATCACAATAGAAAGATCGCGTTCTTCGAACCGGAAAGTCAACGCTGTATAAAAGCGGTTAGATTAGAAAGTCCGTTTATAAATTATGGTGCTCTGAATGGTATCTACAGGTAAGTACCGTCGAAGCAAGAGTTCCTCGATTTCGGGGTATCGCAGCCGAATCGTAGTCCGGCTATCGTCATTGGAATTACCCTGAGACGTATACCGGTCCGCCATCTCAACAAGAAAAAGTGCCGGAGGGTTACACAAAAGGGTATGCACTAATTCGTCCCTTTCCGAAATAATGGCGTTTTTCGGCTTGAAATGGATGGTGTTGAGAAATTTTACAGAGGGCGTTCTCCCCGATTTCCAATAGACGTAAGGCTGAAACCCAAAAATAAAGATACTGTCTCCGCGCTGGGTATGCTCGATAACGTAATTCGAAAGTGTGTCGCCCGAGATATATCCATTGGCCGCTTTATGGCCGATCGCGATTTCCCGTAGTTCCAAAATCCGCGAAGAAAGCACGGGTGCAGAACTCCAATAATAGCTCCCAACGCTCAAAATAAAGAGGAGCGCCGCAGCCCACGCCACGCGCGGAAATCTTATTCCTGCAAGTACGGAAATCAATTGTGCAAGCCCAGCACCGATCAGAAGGTCCGCCCAGGGGAGTAAAATCGCGTAGTGATACGTGTATCCTTTATTCCCTGCTTGCACTGCAAGGAGCGCGATCATACATCCAATGACAAGTACCACGAACCAGCGGATCCCACGACGATCGACCGATCCGCCACGCAGCATTGCTGCCGCGAACCATCCCATGGCTCCGCCAAAAAGCCAGAGCGAATCGAGCGCCTGCGTGCTCGTCCGGATATTATTCCAGACCGTGAAGTGGCCGGAGTAATTGGTCGAAATGTAAGACGCTGTTTCGGAAATCGTGAGATTCCAGAGAGGGATGAATTCCCCCATCGCGGCAAGATAAGCGGATTCGAGTCCAATCGAAAAAATAAATCCCGCAAGAAGCCATGCGGACGATTTTATCTTCGTATTCGCTTCATCCTCGTTTTCAATCCAGATCGCGGCAAGAATAAAAAGAAGGAACAGCCCATTGGGGAATTTGAAATAAAAAGAAATCCCCAGCAGAATTCCTGCGATAACACTTCTTATCGCCGAGTAGCCCAGAGTGGTACGAAGTGAAATCCTGGGTGAGGGTAAAATAAGAAGAAATGCCCCCAGCAGCAATGGCACCGAATACGTTTCCGTTTGCGCGGTATTCCAGTGGCCGAAAATGTAGTATTGCAGGATAAATGCGAACGAGGTACCAATAGCCGCAAGATAACACCAGGAACGGTTCCTCCATAAGCGAATAGACGTGGCATAGAGCAGCGCAACCGTTAGCAGCGCATTCAAATAATCGAGCAAACGAATAGCACGCACTGAATTTCCGAAAACGGCAAATGCCGCAGCATACGTATAGAAAATATTCGGCGGTTTAATATCCCAAAAGTCGATGTAAGGCTTTGCGCCATGCAGCAACGCCCAGCCGCCATACGCAAACGTTCCCTGATCGTAATCGAACGGCCAGAAAATCGACGGTGCAAGAAGAACCGCCGAAATCAACAGGACCCAAAGGAATGGACGAATGGCGAATGGCCAGCGGCTAATGGCGAATGATTTCACTGCATCCGAACTTTTTGTTTTCTGTCGAAAATTTTTCCATTATTTATTAGCCCTTGGCCGATAGACATTATCCAGACTATTAGATTCTCTCCACAATGATACTCGTCGCTTCCCCGCCACCGATGCAGATCGAGGCGAGTCCCACCTGCTTGTTCATACGTTCCAGCGCGTTCAGCAGCGTAATGATAATACGCGTTCCGCTTGCACCAATCGGGTGCCCTAACGCAATTGCGCCACCGAGTACATTCATTTTTTCGAGCGGAATATTCAGCTTCCCTTGCGTGGCTAAAGCGACGACCGCAAATGCCTCGTTCACTTCGAAAAGATCGATGTCCGAGAGCTTCATCTTCGCGCGCTGGAGTACCAGTTCAATGGAATGGACCGGCGCAGTCGTGAATTTCGCCGGTTCCTGCGCATGAGAAGAATAAGCAACGATGCGAGCCGTCGGTTTCCACGATTTCGATTTTGCAATCTCTTCGCTGGTCACGACAAGTGCCGCCGCGCCATCGTTGATGGAACTTGCATTCGCAGCGGTAACCGTTCCATCTTTTTGAAATACTGGCTTGAGCGTCGGAATTTTATCGTACTTCACTTTACGCGGATTTTCGTCCTCGCCAACTTCCACCGTTTCTTTCCCGCGCTGCACCGTCACCGGCACGATCTCCGATTTAAATGCGCCATTATCGATCGATTCATTTGCAAGCTTGAAACTTCGAATCGCAAATTCGTCCTGCGCCTCGCGTGGCACGTTGCACTCGACGGCGCACATTTCTGCCGCGCTGCCCATGTGGAAATCGTTATAGACGTCCCAGAGGCCATCCTTAATCATCTCGTCGATGAGTTCTCCATTGCCCATCTTATATCCAGTCCGGGCGCGCTGGAGAAGATACGGCGCATTCGACATCGATTCCATCCCGCCTGCCACGACCACCCCGGCATCGCCCAGCATCACATTCTGCGCGGCCATCATCACTGCTTTCATACCAGAGCCGCAGACTTTATTAATCGTCGTGCAGGGAACCGAAACCGGAATCCCCGCGCCAATGGAAGCTTGCCGTGCGGGTGCTTGTCCCACGCCCGCCGTGAGCACGCAGCCCATATATGTTTCATTCACATCTGACGGCGCAACGCCGGAGCGCTCCAGTGCCGCTTTTATAGCAATGGAACCAAGTTTAGGAGCCGAAACTTCGGCCAGCGAGCCGAGAAACGTGCCGATCGGAGTGCGCGCGCCGCGAAGAATAACAGGGGTCATAGTAAGTGCTGTGTCTAAAGTGCTAAGTGCCGATTAATTGAGGCTCTCAAACAGAAATAGGTCTCTTTTTGTCCCGATGCTCTCAATGTCATTCTTGCGAAGCCCTGTGCTCGACCTGATCAGGAAGCCGGAATCCAGTCTTCGGCTAACACTCGGAACGGGTATTTTTCTGAGGGTTAAAAGATGAGGGTTAAAAGAACAGCCGTGAACGTTATCGAATGATATCTTTTGTGTGCGGGGAAAACAGAGTTCATGAACTATGGCGAAAACGGCTCAAATTCGACAATTGCAAATTCATAATTCATAATTCTATTCCCAATGAAAAACAAAATTAATTTTCAATGAGCAAAGGCATCCTTCATTCGTAATTTCGTCTGCTTAATTCATACTGAATTCGAAATTGACTTTGCCGGATAGGTGCCCATACTCCGGCCTTCAATAATACGAAATAAAAATCGCAATGTCAAGGATTTCCTAAAAAATTAATATGGCGGGCACCTGTTTTCCTTTTGAATTGTGAACATCACGAATAGGTGCTACTTCCACGATGTTAAATAAATTCTTTCTCGTCGACAATCTCAATACTCCCCGCTCACGCCAAAGACGAAATCCAATTTGTGGACTGAAATTGGTGCATCATTTTTCATCCGATTGTGCAGTTGGAACGTTCGTTACCAGAAAATCCGCACCGATACCTAATCCCCCGCCGGCTGAATGCCGGCGTTTTCGACCATCAACATTACGGTCTCTATTTCCGCGCGGGTGCGGTGCAGCACTCCTTTGGGAACCGTCACACCCTGGTTCGGACCCAGCTCGAAGTTCCCACGCTCGGTATCGACAAAAAGCTTCCCGCTCAGCACGAAGAAGAGTTCATCGTCCTCCTCATGCTTATGCCAGTGGAATTCCCCTTTTACGATTCCGACTCGTAATACGCTCCCGTTGATTTGCGAAAGCGTTTGGTTGAACCACGGCCGGTTCGCTTGGACAATCTCGTTCACGTCGATTGTTTCGAGCGGCGCGTATTTGATGTCGAGCTGGAATTTGTAGTCTGGAGTTTCCATCATTCGTCTATGTTTAACCACCCCTTCACTCGCGCAAATTCGGCGCGACCGGAAAGTCACGCCTACAGTTCACGATGGAATGTTATTTCTTCTTCCCTTTCTTTGCGGGCTTCGCTTTTGCGGCTGGTTTCGCTTTCGGCTTTGGAGCGATTTTCGCGACGGGTTTGGCTTTAGCCGCTGGCTTGGCCGCAGTTTTCACCGGCTTCTGCTCGCTCTTTTTGGGGTGCGATTCCTTAGCGTGCGCTTCCTTAGCGTGCGGTTCCTTAGTGTGCGCTTCCTTGTCGGAAGCATGAGAAGCTTTCGCGTGATTTTCCTTACCGTGCGCCTCTTTCGAAGGTGATTCCTTCGCGTGGGATTCTTTTCCATGTGGCTCCTTCCCATGTGTTTCTTTTACATGGGATTCCTTCACGGGCTTTTCTTCCAATTTCGGTTTGGCAACAGGCTTTGCCATCATTGGAACTTCCTCGATTTCGTCGATGACATGCTTCGCCCCGGGCTTTGTTTCGGCGCCGAAAATGTCGTCCTCGTTCTCTTCGGCTTGCTGCTCGGCCATTGCTTCGTCGTAATCCGGATCGCCCGGCATCGGAATGCGCTTTTGAATGGTGCGCGGCACCAGCGGCGGCTGCGGCGCTCTCGAGACCGTCGATAGGTGTTTCGCCACGGGCGAGGCCGCGGTGTCTTCGATGACAAGGTCGATGAATCGCTTCCGAGGAATCGGCTGCAAAATCTGGACGCCTTTTTTCGTCACCTCGATCGAAAATATATTTTCGGCGTCGTCCGACTTGATCATGCGGACCGTATAAATTCCGAACGGCAGCAAGGGAATTTTTAGCACTGACCGCGCCGTGCCAAAGGCCGGCATCATCGTGCGCGTGGCCGTCATCCCGAGCACTTTGAAATCGAGCTGGCCCGGTTGAATGCGGTAACGCACAGCGATCTCATAGCGAAAGCTCGAGAACTCTTTCGCGGTCTCGAACGCAAAGGTCATGTGTTCGGTCCCGGAAAGTTCCTCGAACAACTTGCCGATATAACAACGATATTCGACCTCTTTTACTGGTGGTAATGGCTCCATGTCAGAATGATGATTTGAGAATTAAAAGTTACGGATGGCCGATTCGATTTCGGTAAAGGAAATTTTCTTTTGCTCGCCGGACTGCATGTCTTTCAACATTCCGGCATGTTCGGCAAGCTCGGTTTCGCCGATGATATAGGTGAACTTCGCTCCCAGCTTATTTGCCTCGCGCATCTGCGCTTTCATCGAGCGGCCATGCAAATCCATCTGCGCCGATAGTCCGGCGGAACGCAATGCGTGAACCGTCTCGTAGGCTTTTCGAAGGATAGGAGAAAGATGGAAGGCGTTCGCCTCCGTGCGGTCGAGCCCAATGACATAGGTCACGCCAGATGGAACGGTTCCCTGCTGCATTCTTGGAGTTTCGAGCGCGATCATCAGCCGCTCGAACCCGGCGCCGAAGCCAATGGCCGGCGTCGCGGGCCCTCCAAGCTGCGAAACGAGCCCATCGTACCTGCCGCCGCCACAGAGCGCGTCCTGCGCGCCGAGATCGGCGGATGTCATTTCGAATACGGTGCGCGAATAATAATCGAGACCGCGCACAAGCAAAGGATCGAGATGAAATTCGATTCCCGAACCGCGCAATAATTCCTGAAGCGAAGCGAAATGCTCGCGGTCGTCGGACGAAAGATAATCCGTGAGCAGCGGCGCACGATGAATCACTTCGCTATCCCGTTCGTCTTTCGAATCGAGCACGCGCATCGGGTTCGTCTCCGTGCGTCGCTTGCTTTCGTCGGAAAGCTTAGCGAGATTTTCGCGCAAGTATGTGACGAGTATCTTCTTCCAGTTTTCGCGCGCTTCCGGTGAAGCGAGGGAATTTAATCGAACGCGAAAATTTGAAAGGCCAAGTCTTTTATAAATTGCGATCGCGAACGAAATCGTCTCTGCATCCGCAAGCGGCGAAGAGGGGCCAAGTAACTCCGTTCCGAACTGATGAAATTGCCGGAACCTTCCCTTCTGCGGTTTCTCGTGACGGAAATTCGCCGCGCGGTTGTAGTAGAGCCGTACACAGTCCGATTGCCCCGTCAGCATTCCATGCTCGATGGCGGCACGTACCACGGGCGCGGTCAACTCAGGCCGAAGCGCATAATCTTCCTCTTCGTTTCGCGATTGGAGAAGAAACATCTCCTTCGCAACAATGTCGGTCTCTTCACCAACCGCCCGTTTGAAAAGCCGCATTTGTTCGAAGGCTGGGGTACGAATTTCGCCATAGCCGAATAGCTGCGCGACATCGTCGATAGCACGCTCCACCGAGCGCCACTTCGCTGCTTCTTCGGGAAGCAGATCTTTCGTTCCACGCGGCGCCTGAATAAGCTCGGCTTTTGAAAGCGCTTTCGAAGGTACCCCGGAAAGCTTATTCTCCAATACGCTCTTCTTCCTTATTAAAAATGGAGATTACTTCGTCGCGGGTTTTCGCGGCCATCAGCGCCGAGCGGACCGAATCCGAATTCATCACCTTCGAGGCGCTGCTGAGTAAGCGCAATCGCTGGCTGACGAGGCTCTCTTTGCTCACAAGGAGCAGGACAAGCCGCACCGGTTCATTATCCATCGAACCGTAATCGACGGGCTGGGCTGTCGTGGCAAAGGCGAGGACAATGTCATCGACGGCATCGGTCTTGCCGTGCGGAATGGCGAAATTCTTTCCGACGCCGGTGGACATGATCTTTTCGCGCTCGAAAACCGAGGCGCGGACTTTTTTAATATCGCGTACATGCGGATTTTTCTCCGCTAACTTCAATACGGCTTCAATAACGTCCTCTTTGGAATCGGCTTCGATGCCGATTCCGATCGATTCGGGTCTGAGATAATCTGTAAGCTTCAATGCTATTCCGAAAACGGTGTTCCGAATCTCCGCTAATCGCCAGAATGGCGACTGGTGGAGCATAGTTGAGTGATAACAAAGGAGAGTTCCATTCTTTAAGAAAGCCGCTCGTTCGATTATAACTCAATAGACATTTCCACGAAACTCGATCTTCTCGATGTGGACGATATTAGGCTCGCCTCCCGTCCGTTTCTGCTAATTCGACAGGTTTCATAGCATTATCAAAAACAAGCGGGTGATATTCGTTCCTTCTTCGAATGATTTCTCCGTCCTTCCTGTTGGCGCGTAGCTATTTCCAAAATCGCTCGTAGAAGCAGATTTAGCCGCATTTTATCCTCATTTTTCCAACCAATCCATCGAAATGACCACCCTATCCTCCTTCGCACTTCACCATTGGCAGCTCCTCATGACCCCTCCCTCCGGCGGCGCTGGGCAGGATGTTAACCCCATCGTGCAGTTTCTGCCGATCATCGTGATTGGCTTCATTTTCTATTTCCTGATCTATCGCCCGCAGAAAAAGCGTCAAAAAGCGCGAGAGCAGCTTGTTAGTCAGGTAGAAAAAGGCGATAAAGTCATTACCGCCAGCGGCATTCATGGAACGGTAGCGCAGGTAGAAGAGACCACGGTGCTGTTGCAAGTTTCGGACAATACTAAAATCCGCATCGAAAAAACCGCACTCGGAAACGTCACGCCGAAGAACGCGGAGAAAGCAGCATAACGATGCTCAACACCATCGAAGAAGCCTTACAAGACATCAAGCGCGGCAAGGGCGTTATTGTTGTCGATGATGAGGACCGCGAGAACGAGGGCGATTTCATCGCTGCGGCCGAAGCCGTCACGCCAGAAATGATCGCGTTTATGCTGAAGCGGACAAGTGGAATTATTTGTGTGCCGCTCACCGAAGCGCGCGCCCGGGAGCTCGATTTGCCGATGATGGTCGAAATCAATACTGCGCGGCATGGAACGCCGTTTACCATCAGCGTCGATTATCTCAAGGGGACCACAACCGGCGTATCCGCCGAAGACCGCGCCCGCACGATTTTCGCGCTCACTGAACCCACCTCCCAACCCCGCGATTTTGCACGTCCGGGACATACCTTCCCGCTCCGCGCCGTCGAGGAAGGCGTGCTGCGCCGCGCCGGGCATACCGAAGCGGCGGTCGATCTCTCTCGCATGGCTGGCTTCAAACCGATTGGTATTCTCTGCGAGATGGTAAACGAGGATGGTTCCATGGCGCGGATGCCGGAACTGCTCAAAATTGCCAAAGAAACGGGAATGAAAATCATTTCCGTTCAGGACCTCATCGCCTATCGCATGACAAGCGAAAAGCTGATGAAGAGGGTCGTCGAAGTAAACCTTCCCACCGAATACGGCGAATTCAAACTCCATCTTTACGAGAACAAAGTCGATAAGAAGGAACACATCGCGCTCACCAAAGGCGACATCGCAGATGGGGAACCCGTTCTCGTACGCGTTCACTCCGAATGCTTCACCGGCGATACCTTAGGCTCGATGCGCTGCGATTGCCAGGACCAGCTTCACGCGGCGATGATGATGGTCGAAAAAGAAGGACGCGGCGTTGTCGTTTACATGCGTCAGGAGGGCCGAGGAATCGGGCTGGCTAATAAGCTCCGCGCTTACAAATTGCAGGAAGAAGGAGCCGATACAGTGGAAGCAAACGAGAAGCTCGGCTTCAAGGCCGATCTGCGCGATTATGGCTTAGGCGCGCAACTCCTTGCCGATCTCGGCGTGAAAAAAATGCGCCTCCTGACGAACAACCCGAAGAAAGTCGTCGGCCTTGCGAGCTATGGTCTCGAAATCGTCGAACGAGTTCCCATCGAAATTCCCGCGAATCTCAAGAACGCCGATTATCTCGAAACAAAGCGGCAGAAATTGGGGCATCTGTTGACGGGTTTGAAACATTAATTTCCATCCCGATCCTTGTAGTCGTGACCTTCAGTTCCCGCC
>DASYAJ010000116.1:0-2670 GCA_036501405.1 Kapaibacterium sp. (SeqCode) | reverse complement strand
GTTTCATGGGACTAATTGTTTCCCGCAATAAACGCCGAGTGATCCTCGAATTGCTTTTCGCGTCCTTTCTTTCGTTTGGGATCGTCCTTTTACAAAATTCACAATCGAATGCACGGATGCCTGGCGGAGATTTTGTCATCGGCGCGCCGCTTCTGGGGTATGCAAATCATCTCGCGCGAATGCTGCATGTTTCGGCGGAATTGCTGAATCCCATTTCGACGAGCAGCCATCTTCATTGGAATAGCGTGTTCCTCGTTCCTTTTTTCTTATTCCATTTCTTCCGATTTGCTCTTATCGATCCCAAAATCCTTTCTGCACTGATCGCCCTGCTTGTTTTTCGGACGCAGCTTTGGAACCGTTCCCATGAACTCGCGTGGATGTTGATGCTGCTTCTTCCAATTGGGTTTTTGCTTCCCGTTCTCTATTCCCCAGCGTGGTATCCGCTCGCGCTTTCCTTTTATACACCGCTCGTCAGCGCGCAAGCTGCAATCCTTATTGGAGCTATGGGTTTTGGAACGTTCCTTCAATCTGTGCAAGACAGGAAGTACGATGCTTTCCTTCGGCTCCCACGTTCTGCGATCGGCATCGTTGCCCTTATCTTGCTCTTTGGTGTTTGCCTGAATTTGCGGGATATTCTTCGCGCCGACACTTCCAAAGGTTCCATCGTTACGCCGGAATTGATTCAGGCGATGACGTTTCTAAACGAGCATACTCCGCTCCCTGCGACAATTGCAACCCATCGATTCGATTTTGATACTTCGCTAGATGAATCGTACTATTGGTACGCGGCGCTTTCTCGACGCACCTTCATTTCTGAAGGAGCAAAATACGGTTCCCTGCTTTCTGCCGTGGCCGATACGAATTCGGAAAAAGGATTACATCGGGTTCGAGCCGCCGAGCAATTGCTGGAGCGTCGAAGAGCGGAACTCGATACGATTTTCGGTTCGGTCGATTCCAACGCGATTCGATCGGCGCTCATGCGATCTGGCGCATCGTTTATTCTCGAAGGAAATGCAGATTCAGAACGGTTGCATATCGCTATTTCCACGATCATCGAGCCCCAGTTTTCTAACGGCAGATACCGGATTTGGAAAGTTCGTTAATGCGAACTTTTTTGTGAACTTCTTCCAAATGCGCCCTGTTACCGCGCTTCCCTGTTTGGGTGTACCGCAATTTCGTGGAAGATCCGCAGGACATTAAAGGATTATGAATGACTAACGACACCGCTACGACAGCCCCAATCGCTTCCGACGGCCAAAATGCCACCCTTACCAAACTATACATCGGCAGCATGCCCTATGACTGGACTGCCGAAAATCTCGAAGAAATGTTCAAGCCTTATGGCCGCGTTACCAGCGCTGCCGTAGTGGCGGATCAGTCCACAAAGCGTTCCAAAGGGTTTGGTTTCGTGGAATTTGAAACAGCAGCCGAAGCGCAGAAGGCAATTGGCGAAGTCAATGGCCGAGCGATCGAAGGTCGCAGCCTGTTAGTCCGCGAAGCGCGGCCTCATGTGGATCGCTCCATGGAGCGCTCGAATGGTGTTCGCAGAGAACGGTTGGCCATCACAAACTCCATCGACAACGTGGAGTCAACCGATACCAGCGGCCGTTCGTATGGCAACCGTCGTGGCTGGTGGTAAGTTTTATCTGCATACCAATGCACAAAGAGACGCGCCCCGTAGGCGCGTTTCGCCTTTTAAATCCGTAATGTAACCTATCTATCTTTATAGATCCGGAGCCGCTCCACCGGACGATCGCCGATAATGTGCGATTCGATAATCTCTGGAACGTCTTCTACGCCAACGCCGCCATACCAAATGCCTTCCGGATACACGACCACGGAAGGCCCGAACTCGCAGGCATCCAGACATCCGGATTGATTGGCACGAGCGATGCTGCGTAAGCCGCGCTGCTTGATCTCTTTTTTCATCGCTTCGCGAACGGCATGGGAGCCTTTGGCGGAACAGCAACCCTTCGGATCGCCATCCGCCCGAACATTTTCGCAGACGAAAATATGATGCTTAATACGCATGAGATTGACACAACACCGACTCATTCCTTTTTGTCAATGACTATTTCTTTTTCCATTACACGCGGATGCCATAACCCACCCCTCGTTCGGAAGTGATAAGCCGTTCGTCCTCCCCACGAGCCGCATCGATCTTCTCGCGCAGGCGCTTGACATAAACGTCGATCACATTCGAGCCCATGGTGAAGGAATATCCCCAAACGTGCTGCGTAATGACGGCCCGCGAAAGAATGCGGCCTTTATTTCTCATCAGATACTCGAGCAATTCATATTCTTTCACCGTAAGCGGGATATGCATCTCTTCGTCAGTGCCTGATTTCTTGCGGCGCGCTGTGTGTGTAACGGTATCGAGCACAAGGTCCTTCGCGACGAGCTGTGTTTTCTTCTCCATGTCGGAGCGGCGAATGAGCGAACGAACCCGAGCCGAAAGCTCTTCGAAAAGGAACGGTTTCGTGAGATAATCGTCGGCACCGGCATCGAGACCTTCGACTTTCTCGCCGATCTCGGTCTTCGCGGTAAGGCACAGAATCGGAACATTTCGCTTGGCAGCGCGAATTTCTTTAATGACTTCGATGCCCGATTTTTTCGGCATCATGATATCGGTGATAACGAGATCGTATGCTTCCGAAAGGGCCCGCTGAG
>DASYAJ010000115.1:0-5150 GCA_036501405.1 Kapaibacterium sp. (SeqCode) | reverse complement strand
CCGCGATCGATGAAAGCTGTCCGAGATGTTCGGAATTCGTCGTATTCCACTTCCATGGCGAGAGCGCCAATGACGGATGGTTCAAAGAACCACCCGCCAAGCAGAGAAAAGAGATACGCGATGACGTTCAACGGTCGATGTTTCTGTTTGTGGAAAGCAGCTAACGGCTAACGTCCACCTCGCAAAAAGTTATGTTGCGACGGTGAAACACCCACGAGGGTATAACCAAAAACTGCATCCGAGTTCACGGTACAAATGGGCACCGAAAGTGAACACGGCAATAAAATGCTCTACAACACTCGCACGGCCGGGTGAAAGAACTAAAAAAACGATTCGATCGAATCTTTCTGTTCGTCCGGCGTCCTAAGTGCAATGAACTTAAAATGTAACGAATTAGAAGGGCGGAAGTTTGCAACTTGCTCAGATAACTGCCGCTTTCCAAAATCAACGTTTTTCCCATGAAAAACATTGGTATGAAGCAAAACACATAAATGTTACAAAACACTTCCACAATTTTTCAGGAAGATTTGTCCTCAAGCGTCGATTTCGGCAGTGCCACGAAATAATGATTCCTATACAAACGATTGTTAGCAGGTCTGCTCATTTTTTTCAACACATTAAAAAATTACGACATATCCAGTCCGATGAGAACCGGCGTGCCATCGGGCTCGTATCGATCTTTTCGATTCCAATCGTCTGGGGAACAACGTTTGCCATTGTTCAACGTGCGCTTTTGGATGCAACGCCGACGGCATTCGTCACCGTTCGCTTCACGCTTGTTGCGCTCACCTTCCTTGCACTTTCGAAATCCGCACGATTAGGGACGAAATTACTTTTCCGGGCGCGGACATCCGAAGAGCGAGCATTTCGCAATAGCATTATCGTACTCGGGCTTTCGATTGGCGCAGGCTATATCTTCCAAACCGTCGGACTGCTGACCACGACGACCTCGAAATCGGCATTTCTTACATCTACCGCCGTTGTCTGGACGCCATTCGTTTCTCGCTTTACGGGCCGAGAAAAAATTACGACGAAATTAATCGTAGCGGTCGCGTTGACTATCATCGGTATTTTTTTGATGACGAATCCTCTTCAAAGCGGGGGGTTAGCCATCGGCGATCTAATGACGCTTTCCTGTGCAGCCGTTTTCGGCGTCTATATTGTATGGGTCGATAAAACAATGGTCCACGCAACCGAAGTAACCGGCGATGAGCACGATGCAACAATTATGGTCGTATCAACCCAGCTCGTGATTGCGTCGGCGCTGCTCCTGATCTGCCTTCCCATCATCGAAACACCCCATTTTTCGCTGACAAATTACATGATTTTCGCGCTTGCGTTTACAT
Source organism: Kapaibacterium sp. (SeqCode) (assembly GCA_036501405.1). Lineage (GTDB taxonomy): Bacteria > Bacteroidota > Ignavibacteria > Palsa-1295 > Palsa-1295 > PALSA-1295. The sequence goes on along the minus strand of DASYAJ010000115.1, from coordinate 3,804 downwards.
CGCTAGTCGTCACTGGCGCAACGGCTTATTTGCAGGCGCGATACCAGAATGTCGTGACGCCTTCGACCGCCGCAGTGATCTACATGCTGGAGCCGGTATCGGCGATGGTCATTGCTGAACTTTTTCTCACCGAACAAATTAGTTTTCTCGAAGTGTTAGGAGCAGGACTCATCCTTTTTGGTGTAATAATTGCGCAGGTGAAATCCCCGGCGAAGTTCTCACAATTGGACGGACATGCATCGTAAATCTTTTCTTTTCCTTTCGGTCGTTCTGGCAGTGATCGCCTGTCGAACTGCTTCCGCGCAGGTCGGTGCGATTTATGGCAAAAATAAGGTTGAATACAAAGACTTTGACTGGCAATTTATTCAATCGCCCCATTTCGACGTCTATTTTTATCAGGGTGGCCGAATCCTGGCGGAGTTCGTTGCGGATCATGCTGAAAAAGCACTCGATTCGATCGAGCGCGTGATGCAATACGACATCACGAACCGCATTGCCATTCTTGTTTATAATTCCCATAACGATTTTCAGCAGACGAATGCCGTCGGAGAATTTTTGCCAGAGGGTGTCGGTGGCGTGACGGAACTCTTGAAGAACCGCGTCATTCTTCCCTTCGAAGGCGATTGGGAATTGTTCCGGCACGTTATCCATCATGAGCTGACGCATGCGGTCGTGAACGATATGTTCATCGGTGGGACGTATCAATCCCTGTTGACCGGCGGCGGAATGGAAATTCCGTCCTGGATGAACGAGGGTCTTGCCGAATTCAACTCGCTACACGGTCTGGATATCGAGACCGATGAATTCATGCGCGACGCCACACTCAACAACGCTGTCCCACCGCTTGAGCGGCTCGGCGGCTACGTGCAATATCGCGTCGGACAAACAATGTATTGGTACATCTCGCAAAAATATGGGCCCGATAAAGTGGGAGAACTGTTGCAGCGAATCCATACCAGTCACAGCATCGAAGGCGGATTCCATTCCACCTTCGGACTTTCGATCAGTGAGTTCAGCGAAAAGTTTCTGGATGCCTTAAAAAAACTTTACTATCCAGACATCGCTCGCTACGAAGATCCCGAGGATTACGCCGAAGTGTTAGCCAATCACAAAAAGTTAGGCGATTTTATCAATCTCTCGCCTGAAGTATCGCCGAAAGGCGATCTCGTAGCATTTATCAGCGATCGCAGCGATTATTACGATGTCTATGTGCAGAGCTTGGAGCATCCAGGCAGGATTAAAAAAATCCTCAATGGTGGCGGAGCAACCTCCAACTTCGAAGAGTTGCACCTGCTCACGCCCGGCCTTAGCTGGGCGCCCGATGAAAAGCACATTGCGCTTGCATCCAAAGCTGGCGAAACTGACGCGATTTTTATTCTCGATGTCAATGGCGATGGTCCGCAGGAAAAGTTACCCAATATCGACGCCGATGGCATCGCCGGCCTGAAGTGGTCACCCGATGGAAAAAATATTGCCTTTGTTGCGACCAAAAATGGACAATCGGACATCTTTCTTTACGATTTCGATTCGAAGCAGGTTCGTAACCTTACCAACGATGTTTTTACAGATCACGAACCGACATGGACGCCCGATTCGAAGTCGATTTATTTCACCAGTGAACGGGAGGACCATGTCAAACCTGGCGAATTTCCTCTTACCTACCCAAGCGACGTAAATTACGAAAATCCGAACCGGGATGTCTATCGCTACGAACTCGCCGACAATACCATTACACGGATCACCCACTCCGAAAATTCGGATGAATTTTATCCGGCCGTTACCCAAGATAATAAGCTCTATTATATTAGCAATGCAAACGGAATCAATAATATTTACGAGGCGAACCTCGATGGATCGAACGCCCGGCCAATTACGAATTCCGTTTCGAAGATCGATCAAATCTCGGTTTCGAACGATGGAACGAAACTTACGTTCTCGACCATGCACAATGGCGGCTACGATCTCTATATGCTCCGCAATCCGGAGTCGATCCACATCGATTCGATCCCGCTTACCGAATTTCGATTGAATAATGGCGGCCGCTTAGTTTCGCGGATCGATTCTTCACAAACGAACCCCTTGCAGGATACCGCGAAAGGCTATGGAAACGTGGGCATTGATCTTCACAATTATGTGTATGGCACTAATCCTTCGGAACAGCGTGGCACGATGGCGCCAATCGGCCATGCAATGGCTGCCGGAACCGTGACTAATTATAAAGACACCTCGGGACAATATGTTATCCATCACTATCGCACTGTTTTCACTCCCGATATTATCATTGGTTCCGCAGGTTTCTCAGGATTTTACGGTCTACAAGGAACAACGCAAATGCTCTTTTCCGATGAGCTTGGGAACCAGCAATTTTTCTTTGCCACGAATCTTATTATCGATTTAAAAAATTCAGATTACCTTCTGGCCTATTATAATTTAGCGGACCGCGCCAGTTGGGGCCTGCAAGGATATCACAGCGCCGCATTCATCGAAGAGGTTTCTGACCCGAGCGCGCCACTCGAATCTTATCCAATCGCTCGTTTCACGTCGACAGGACTTTCTGGCGTAGTGGCCTATCCCCTATCGAGATTTTCACGATTCGATTTTTCACTTACCGGTTCGATCTTCCAAAAAGACCTGCTCGTCAGCGAAAACGTGCCAACAAAAACAGCCTACGCCGTTTTCCCACAAATTTCCTACGTGCATGACGATGCCCTCGAAAGTTATTTTTATCCGATCGATGGAAACCGCGTAAACTTAAGTCTGACAGCTGCGCCAATGATTACCACGAATTGGTTGGGCTTTGTCACCCCGCAATTCGACCTTCGGCATTATATTAAGATTACCGGCCTGCTTTCGCTTGCCTCTCGCATTACGGGTGCGGCAAGCTTTGGACCCACGCCACAGAACTTCTTCATCGGCGGCGTCGATAGCTGGATCAATCCATTCTACCAAACGCAGGGCATTCCGATCACCAATCCGCAGGACTTCGCTTTTTTCACACCAGGCTTGCCATTACGCGGCTTTCCATACGATGCAAAAATTGGTTCCCGTTATGCCATCGGAAATTTGGAGCTTCGGTATCCGTTCCCAATATCCGTGGGAGGGTTCCCACTCTCCTTTTTTGGCGATTCGTTCGTCGATGCGGGTACAGCATGGAACCACTCCGTCTATCTTTTTCAAAAGGATGCAGCGACAGGGAATTGGCAGACGCGCGATCTCCTGCTTTCGGTAGGAACGGGAATCCGCACCTACCTCTTTGGCTTTTACATTCATTTCGACCTCGCGTGGACGACAACTCTCGAAACCTGGGGCAGCCCAGCGTATATTATTTCGCTCGGCGAGGATTTTTAAGAAATTTTTCCCGAAGCTAATCCATTCGCTGGAGTGTCATCACCGCCTGCCGGGTTTTGGCGTAATCGGTTGCGATGCGGCGGATTTCTTCCCGCGTCTCTTCATCGAGATTATCCTCGAGCGAATCGTAATCGTCGGTTGAATCGCATTCATAGACCTCGACGAAAATCGAGGGATTTTCCTCTTCCTGATAAACGGAAAAGCGAACGGCCTGTTGAGCCGCATTGATGCGCTCAACGAGCGGCCGAAGAATGCTTTCGAGTTCGTACCGCTTTGCGTCGGCGACGGTGTAGGTAATCGTAACGAGAGTGCTGGATGCCATGTGTCTGAGAGTGCGAATGCTATAACTTCATGCAAAGTTACGAAAAAAATCTTGACCTTTGTGTAATTAGATAAATTTTAACGTAGTTTCGTAGTATGGTCATCAGCGCCAGCGCCATAGCAGTTTTTGCATTG
>DASYAJ010000114.1:0-2148 GCA_036501405.1 Kapaibacterium sp. (SeqCode) | reverse complement strand
CCATCCTTCGACATGGTCCGCATTACTTCGGCATGTGACCGCAAAACAGTTCCAAGTCTGGATGTACACCGGCACGGGCGCGGCCGCAAAACAGTGGGCCTATTTCTGGAGCCGGGTTCCGAAAGAGTTTACCATCGTTGGCGCGCTCCTGGGTCTTCTTGGACTTTGGAAAATGTTCAATGCTGCGAGCGTTCGCTGCACGCATATTCTCGCGTTTACGCTGCTGCTTTTTTTCGGCTGCCTGCTTTATTCGATTAATTACGATATTCACGATATTGATTCCTATTTTTTGCTGGCGTTTCTTGCTGTCGCATTGTGGATCGGGGCGGGAGTGGAGATCGTATCGCATTGGATTGTCCAGTCGATGAAAACTCAAGATTCCGGTTCCTCACCAAACCACCCCCCTCCCCCCGCCTTGAAAAGGCGGGGGAGCTTTATTGTCGTAGGGATGGCCATCATTCTGGGAATTATCGAGATCGGCGCAAATTATTCCGATAACGACGAGAGCGGGAACTACCTGATGCAGGATTTCACGCTGAACATGCTAAAGAATGCGCCGCCGAATGCGATTATCTTTTCATCGCTTTGGGACTTCTGGGTGAGCGGCGCCTTTTATTATCAATATGTCGAGCATGTTCGGCCCGATGTGCTCGTCATCGATAAAGCCATGCTGCGGGACCGGCCGTGGTACTATGCGGAGCTCGAAAAACGAGCGCCGGAAGTTTTCGCTCGCGTGAAGTCGGAGGAGAATGCGTTTCTGCCACTGCTGAAAGCTTTCGATGAAGGTCGGCCGTTCGACCAGGAAGCAATTGCTCCGGCGTATAAAAATTTCACGACCGCGCTTGTCGAAAAAAATCTCGATCGGCCGATTTTTATTACGCAGGAAATGGTCGATCAACGGGACGATCTCTTTGCGCCTTCGATGAAGATCGTTCCAGCCGGAATTGCGTACCGATTGCTTCCGAACGATTCCGTACTCGGAGCTGCAAAACCGAACGAAACGTGGAACGATAAGCATTATCGCCATCGCGATTATTATACCGACGACGCGCGTTTGTTGCAGGCAATGCCGCTGGCATCCTACGCATTGACGCGATTGAAAAATCGCGATACGGCGACGGCAAAAGAATTTCTCGATCTCGCGCTTCGTTTTACACCGGACCTTTCGGTCAACGTCGAGAACTTCGGCGAGCGGGACCGCGAAATCGGCGAGGCCGCCAACGAAAAGTTCACGCAGATCAAGGCGCTCAGAGACCAATTGCATTAACCACATCACCCCCCCCTAATCCCCGCCCCCGATAGGGTCGAGGGCAGGTACTTGAAAAGGGAATTATTATGAGCTTTACGATTCGACTCAAACCGGAAGACATTCGCCGTATCGACCAAAGCGATATGGGCGGCCATATCGCGAATATGGGAAGCCACATTCGCGAAGGGGTGAAGCTTGGCGCTGAAGTTGGGGTTCCTATTTCGGCGGAGAAGTGCAAGTCCATTCTTGTGCTTGGCATGGGCGGCTCGGCGATTGGCGGCGATTTGGTGAAGGCGTATCTTTCGAAACTTCGGATTCCCTTTTTTGTCCATCGCGGCTATGAACTGCCGGAATGGGTGAACGAAGAAACGCTCGTCATCGCGAGCAGCTATTCGGGTAATACCGAAGAAACGCTTTCGACTTTCGAGGAGGCGGCGAAGAAAAAGCTTCCCATTCTTTGCATTACAACCGGCGGGATGCTCGCGGAGCGCGCCAAGGCACTCGCGCTGCCGATGGTAACCATTCCCGGCGGGATGCAGCCGCGCGCGGCGATTGCCTATTCGTTCGCGTGCATTCTGCTTGCGGTCGAAAAAATGAGCGGAGGCCATTCGGAATCCGCAAATCTCGAACGCGCGGCAGCGATGCTCGATTCGCTTGCCGCGCGTTATGGCGTGGAGCAGCTCGATGAGAAAAATCTTGCATTCAAGCTCGCCGGAAATCTGGTGCATCGGATTCCCGTCATCTACTCGAGCGTGAACGAGGAGCCGATTGCCTTGCGCTGGCGCGGACAGATTCAGGAGAACGGAAAGCATATCGCGTTTGCAAATATACTGCCCGAAATGAATCACAATGAAATCGAAGGCTGGGCACACCCGATCGATCTCGTCCAGCATTTTGCG
>DASYAJ010000113.1:0-6298 GCA_036501405.1 Kapaibacterium sp. (SeqCode) | reverse complement strand
TTTAACAGTTGTCTGTGCTTCTGTATCCATTGTTCTCATCAGGAACATCGTAATCCAAAACGTTATTTTGAAAAGCTTGCCCCTTGTTTACTTATTGATTTAAATTACGGATTTTGAATTTTGGAAATAGTCGCTTTCAATGCAGTTTCGAAATCGCCAATGGCTACGCTTGTTCCTAAGCGCCAGTTGTTTTTAGGATCCGAAACGATTCCTCCGTTCACAGGGTATATTCCTCCCTGCCCACCCATTATGGGTGTGATATCGAAGGATGAATAAGTTCCGTCATAATCGAAATAGCGAGCCGCACAAAAAACGATATATTCGCTATCAGCAACGACACCGTTCCATCCCATTGCATTCTGTGCAAAAATGATCGAATCGCTTGGCAGAACATTGATGGTGGGATTATTTCCCGATTTATCCGTTATGGGATTGAAATCGAAATGGAAGCAATCTCCAGGCGTGGTATCAGCCAGGGTTTTTCCATCTCCACTTTTAATCCGATGGAGAAACTCACAATCGCCCGTAAGGATATGCTGGCCTTTTATTGTGTCCAGAATAAGAGCCTCGACACAACTTTGCGGCGTTCCTTTACCTGAAACATAATGTCCCATGGAGTCCCAATTCCTGGTGACACCAATTACCTTAATATGCAGGATATAGGAAGCCATTGTAAGATACATTTTTTGCGTTGTATCGCCCGATGACTGCAATACGCTTCCAATTTTTTCCTCCATGTGAAACAGAACAGGTGACGGTTTGCTCCAGTAGCCAGGATTGATGTACGGGGCATCCCGATTGTATTCTGCAAGTAACACGGGATCATATGCCGTTAAGGCATAAATGTACTTCAGAATGTCCTTGAGCGAATCGAACGATTGAATTGCCTCGAATGCGGCCCATTGCGAGTCCGAAAGCGGAGTACGCATCACACTATCGAGATAAATGTAACCCAAAAGCGTGGAGAGGCTCATATCGGAACGGAGCGGCGGCGCTTCTGTTAGCGGATGAACGGCAAGCCGATAGCAGCCGGCTGAAGTCGGCCCCGAGGAATCGGGCCATGCTGGCGTTTGGGCTCTCATCGAGACCGGTATCAGGATGACGAAAATGAGAAAGATTTTTTTCATATAGGGTCTAAGTCATATTTGAAATTTTTATATTCGGATGACTTTCTTTGTATTTTTCGTAAAGTTTTTCAATTTCCTACCCTCAATAACGCTATGGACTATCTTTTCGAGCATCGACACTTCATTCATTGCCTCAAAAGCGAAAAATAACAGCCTCGATCATTTCCCCATCAGCAATGCTTTCACGATGTATCCCGCCATTTTCGGGTTTTCTTTCAGGCGGCGAACGGAATAGCCGTACCAGTCCTCGCCGAATGGGACATACACGCGCAGCCGGAACCCTTCCCGAATGAGCGCGTCGCGAACCTGTTCGCGGACGCCGAGCAGCATTTGGAACTCGAATCGCTCGCGCGGCACGCCATATTTTTTAAGCAATGCTTTGGCGCCTTCGATCAGCGGATCGTCGTGCGTGGCAATGCCAACATACGTTCCGGTCGAAAGGAGTTTTTCGAGACAGCGCAAATAATGGTCCTGCACTGCTTTACGCTCCTGAAATGCAATCTTTTCTTCTTCCACATAAATTCCCTTGCAGAGCCGGAGATTTGTGGGAATGTTTTCGGCCGCACCGTTGGCCAGCAGCAGATCGATGTCACTTTCGGTACGCCGCATATAGGCTTGCAGCACAATGCCGACGTTGGTAAATTCTTTGCGAAGCGTGCGATAAAGATCAATCGTTCGCGTTGTGTAAGGAGAATTTTCCATATCGATGCGAACGAACGTGTTCCCATTCTCACGAGCGGTGACGAGAATTTCGCGGACATTCTTCTCGCACGCATCCGAATCGATTTCGAGGCCCAGCGACGTGAGCTTGATCGAAAGATTCGCATCGAGACCATCGCGGTGCAATCGGCGCAGCACTTCGCACGAATAGAGGGTATTCGCGCGTGCTTCCTTCAGCGATTGAATAAATTCCCCGAGCACATCGACCGTCGCCATCGCGCGCTTCGCATTCAGCGCACGCACGACGCGCACCGCGTCATCGAGCGTTGCGCCGGCGATGTAGCGTTCGCTCACTTTGCGAACAATGGATTTGGGAACAATGGGTAATGCCCACGCGAGAGTTTGATTAAATACGTTCATCGATAAACTTTATTCGGGCGCGCTAAACAGCGAAAATCCGAACATAGTTGACTTAGGGTGAAAGTTCCCCGACGATGAGAAACTCTCTCGGCGACCCATAATGCGCACCGCCTTCGATGGGATCGAACTCGGTCAGATAGGTCGTATTGAAAATATTAATGACGCTCGCGCTAATCATTACCGGCAGACCGAAATGGGAAAGATTATAGCTCGCCGAAAAATTGAGAATGGCGTGCGGAGCGACGGCATCCGTAGCGGGATCGGAATTCAAGGTCAACAAATTTTCATACCCAGCGGTGGGAGAAACCGTCGGAGTGGCCGGCGGGCCAACCGGCGGTGGAAAAACTCCAAACGCCAGCCCTTTATCGTAACGGCCACTGAGAGCAAAATAATATTCCGGTGCAGGCTGGAACTTTAGAAAAAAGGTCGCAGCAATGGGTTCGCTCGCAGCCGTTTGAAACGTCGTGTGGCCGATCATCTCCGCAGCATAGCTCTGCGCTAACCCTCCCCCAATAGCGCCTGCGGAATAGGACGAAGAACCGTCCGACGGAACGGTTCCAAGCGAGGTACACGAGGAAACGGTCAGCATTCCTGAAAAATGATTCCAATTTCGTAAATCGAGTTCCAGTTCGCCGCCATAGATTTTACCATTTTTGATATTGGCTGGAAGCGGAAGTTCCGATTGATCGAGATCGAATGCCGTCAGCATGTTGCGGACAATTTTATCATAGCCGCTCAAATCTAAACTCAGGTATTTGTCGAGGGCATAATTCGCTCCCACACCAAAATTATTCGACCGCTCGGCTTGGACATCGTTTTGTGCGGTTCCCAAGGCTTGTGCCATCTCGATAGAACTCGAAACAAGAATATTTTCCAGCGGCGCTTGCTGAAAAATACTGTTGTAAGAAGCCCGAAGCGTAAGAGCATCGCTGGCTTGATACGCAAGGTTCAATCGCGGAGAAATCCCGCTCTCGTTATCCAGCAAGGAATAGAGATCGTATCGAATGCCCGGCGCAATCAGCCAGCTTCCCGATTTAATATCGTCCTCGGCATAAGCAGAAATGCGCTTCCCCGTGATGCTGCTATCGTAAAGGAACGGTGTACCGCCGAAGGATAAATTATGGACGGTGTCACCCAGCGTCGGATTGACAACCGCAAAGGTGAAGTATTGCGCAAGCGGAAAGATCTCGGCTTCCGCGCCGATTTCGAAATTATTGTGCGCGCCAAACCAATCCGTATGCGCGGTGTAAGAAAGTTCTCCGCCGCTTTCGAAATTTTCGTTCCTCGATGCGATAAAATAGTTGTCGCTCTTGAATGCCGACGCTTCCGTGCTCGAATCCATTACGCCGCTTGCTCCATTACTCGTGTAGGACTGCGATTGCCTTCGCGTATATCCGGTTAAACTCAGGATGGAACGTTCTGTAAGATTGTAATCGATGCGGCCACCGAACATCGTCGAAACGATATCGTTATTGCGGTCCTGCAATATCGCATTCATGTCGTTCGGAATTTGGAAATTCGAGGAACCATAATATCCGAGCGAGGTAATCGTCAGCGCATCGCTTGCCAAAATATTGATCTTCCCGAAATAATCGCTCCCGCTTCCGGTGGTATGATTTGGCGCGGATCCGGTGAGCGGATCGAGATAACGGTTCGAGCCGAAACTCCCATACGAAGCATAATACGCGAACGCATTGTCGGCGCGGCCGCCGAGATCGACCTCTTGTGAAGAATTCCCATCCGTTCCGATCGTGTAGTCCGCATGGCCGAATGTCGTGGCATCGAACCCCGATTTTGTCGTAATATTCATCACACCGTTTGCGCCATAGCGGGCATCGAGGTCGTCACGCAGCAAATCGGCCGATTGAATCAGGCTTGGCTCGAAAATGGGCATCGTCAGCCGCGTTTCCTGGCTCGTGATCCGAATCCCATCGACGATATACTGTGGCGCTGGGCCTTCGCCCCGCAGATGCATCCCTTCATTTGCGCTCGGAAGGATTCCCGGACTCTGCCGCTCTGCTTCTTCCAATTCGTAGGCGGTATTTTCGACCGGTAATGGAGGAAGCATCGGAGCGGTGAACGTTGTTTGCGAGCGCGTCTTCGTCAAGCTCCAATTCGGCGCAGCAACCCCATTTTCAATGCTCGGCACTGAATCGAGGTCGATCTGAACGGGCACTGGGGATGTGAGGGCAATGCGGCACACAAAAACGGAACGATTTTGTTCGCGCAAATAAAGATCGTACGTCCCGAATGGCACTTCTGGGAACTCGAACGCGCCCGTGCTATCCGGTTGATCGACCTCGACGAGTGCGGAAGTCGTCACGTCCTGCAAACCGAACGTGAGGTTATCGGCGTCGCTCGGATCGGCGAGCTTCACATGCCCGAATACGGTCGCAACTGAAACCTGCGCGCGAACCGAATGGGAAAAAACGATCGGAAATAATGCGATGAGGAGATATTTCATGGACGAATGCCTATGTGAAAGCCACAGGAGCAACATCCGTTCCTATCAACCAATCCCAACTCATCGGTAACGTAACGGATCCGCCAGGTCCTCGTTATTCCCCATTCCGCGAATAACGGGCCGCGTGGGCGCCGAACTGTTCCAGCGCGTCGCAACGCGCCGGAGACCGTCAGCGCAAATTCAGTTCCGCATCGTTGCCGCTTACGATAATGGAACGAATCATCGAAGCATAGCCGAGCGAAGCGGCGAAAACGCGGTACGGACCCGTCCGGGACCCGATCGAACGCGTACGCACCGCTTGCGTCGGTGTGCGTCATTCGATCGAGTTCAAGTAACCGGACGGTCGCGCCCGCAAAAGGGGTGGTTCCACTTTTCACACAAAAATACGAAACACAAGATAAGAATACAATGAGAAAAACATGAGAATATTCTTATCTTTGACGAGCGTGGGGAATCGTTAACGATACGACGGTTCCCAAACCTGGGTTACTGCGAACAGAAAGCGTAAGTCCGTAACGATCGGCAATAGACTTGACAATCGCAAGCCCGAGTCCCGCGCCACCACGTTTTTCTTCGTTGCCAGCGCGATAGAACCGTTCGAACAAATGCTCTAATTTTTCAGGAGCGATTCCGCGGCCGGTGTCTTCAAATGCCATGATAGATTCAGATTCTGCTTCGACAAGCACGACCGTTACCGTTCCTCCACGATTCGAATGTTGCACAGCATTGAGCAAAAGATTATAGACCAATCGCATGATTCTTCGTTCCTGCGCGACAAGTTGAAGCTCGGTCTCTGGAACGATAATTTCAACGTGTTTTTCATCGGCGAGACTGCGAAGCCGTAAAGCCGCGCTCGTGAGTGCGGAATGGAGAGAGCAAATTTCTTCACGTTCTTTTTCGCCGGATTCGATTTCCGCGAGTTCCAGCAAGTCCTGCACAATATCGATCAGCCGCTCGATCTCTTCGAGATTGCTTCGAAGCAGTTCAGCTTGTTCGCCATCGGGGGCCATGCGCAGCTCCACTTCGATTTCGCCTTTCAGCACCGTCAGCGGCGTGCGCAGTTCATGGGCGGCATCGGCAGCAAAATTGCGCTGCTGTTCGAGCGCGCGTTCACGTGCTTCGAGCAGGGCGTTGATGGAACGCGCCACATCGGCGATTTCCGCGATCGAAGACGTTTCGGGAAGCCGCGTCCGTTCCGGTTCCCGCACAATCTCCTTTGCGGAACCGGCCAGCGATTCGATCGGTCCGATCAGATACCGCGAGAGAATGATTCCGCCAATCGCCGCCAGCAACAGTCCGCCCAGAAGATAATACGCGAACACTTCGATCACCGATTCTTCCGCTTCCTCGAGCGCGATCGTACTGTACGCTGCTGCGATAATCGAGACGGGTGTTCTGAGAATAATAATACGCATCGGCCCGCGCGAGGAAGAATAGCGCAGCGGTCCCGAAGCTGTTTTTATCTCATCGATAATCGCGCGCGGGGCATCGTTCGCTTGAAGAAGAATTGGAACGATATTCGGCCCTTGCATTTCAAAAATATCGAAGAGCAACACCGATTCTCCGATTCTCCGATGTCCCGCGATCAAGCTCGAAATCTCAGCCGGCAATAAGCCGGGCTTGACAT
>DASYAJ010000112.1:0-1944 GCA_036501405.1 Kapaibacterium sp. (SeqCode) | reverse complement strand
CCGATATCCTCGTATGCCGCGCGACGTACCGAGATATTATTTCCAATAACCGAAAGCGGCACATTGATATTCGCGCTCGCCATTGCCACACCCAAAAGATAGGACCAATCGATGGACTGGATCCCATCCAGAAAATACTTCCTGTTCAGCAGCGTAATACTCGCGACCATCCCGGTTTGCTCGTCGTAGTATTTCAGGTATTCTCGCACCCAATTTGGCTTGACTCTCGAATCGGCGTCGGTTATCATCACGAATTCACCTTTCGCCACATCCATTCCTTGCGTGAGCGCATTGACCTTGCCGCGAAGATGCATCACCTCATCGCCAGTCCGAAGCACGGTCAGATTTGGCATTCGCTCTTTCCATGCTTCCAGAATCTTCGGCGTAGCATCGGTCGATTTATCGTCCACGATTAGCACTTCGAGCTTCTCTTTTGGATAATCGATGGCAGCAAGCGACTTCAAACAATGCTCGATATTTCGTTCCTCATCACGAGCACAGACGAGTACAGTACAAAATGGCATATTTTCCATGCCCCCATCCGGTTCATCTTCCTCGAACGGTGCTCCTCCATGCGGCGGACGAGTTCCCCGCGCTACGCCAATAAGATAAATGGCATGCTCGAAAAAATAGAGCAGTACAAACAGCAGGAGTAATCCTGTGAGCGTGAAGGAAGTCATGCAGTCGATAGTAAACGCCGCAATCCTTCAAACCGTTACCCCCATTCGGTCACTTGAGCATGAAAATCGAGCAGCACATTACTCGGGTCCGATGTATGAAGCTGCATAATAATCTTATCCTCGATATGCAGCGGCCCGACTCCCTTCGGAGTTCCCGTAAAGAGCAGATCGCCGGACTTCAGCGAGAAGAACTGCGAGAGATACGGCATTATCATCTCCGGAGAGAAGATCATCTGATTTGTCGAGGCGCGTTGCCGAAGCTCGTCATTGACCCAAAGCGAGAAGCAGAGTTCCTCGAATGGCGGCGCCGATTCATAAGGAATGAAATGGCTCACTTGCGCCGCGCCATCGAATCCTTTCGAGATCGTCCAGGGCGTGCCTTTCCGCTTCGCCTCGTTCTGAAAGTCGCGCATCGTCAGATCGAGCCCGATCGCATAGCCTGCGATTACGTCCGCAGGCGAATAAGCTCGAACATTTCGGCCTCCGCCCCGAAGCAGGAGGACGAGTTCCCCCTCGAAATGGAGTTCCTTCGTCACCGGAGGATACTCGATTAAATTATACGAACCTTGCCGGAACGCATTGCTCGGTTTGACGAAAATAATCGGATCCTGAGGCACCTCATTGCCGAGTTCCTCCGCATGTTCGACGTAATTCCGGCCCACGCAAAAAACCGTTCCGGCATCGAACTCTTCCTCGTTATACCCATCGAATAGAAGCTTCATGATTTGCAAATATAATACTTTTTTCGCTAAGCTCAAAGAAAAAAGAAAAAATTTCCGTTGCGATCCTGATCGGAATTACTACCTTGCACAGAGACAGGACAAAAAATTTTATAGTGTGTGTTCAATGCGTTTTCATTTTTCTCTTCTCACAGAATGAAATGACATAACTCGCTCTTGCGCATAAATATCATAAATGTTTCAAGGTTTTTGTAAAAAATCGTATTTTTTTTATAGTTAACACCACTTTGGCTTGCCCTTAGAAACCAATGGGGCCGCACACACCCATATCGAGCAAAGTGGGTGGATTTGCGTCCACTTGCTTTTTCAGAAAAAATTTCGTATATTGAGGCTTTCGTAGCATCATGATTCCATCGATTTTTAAGAAGAAAATAGGAGCGAACGTTTTTTCGACCAGCGCAGAAGAAGCCACCTACGTGGGAACTCACTTCTTCTACTTTACCGGCACCGAATTGCCTTCTGGGACCTATTACTATCAGATCGAGTTCCCGAAAGGCGTCGTCATCGTCAGTAAGACCATGTTA
>DASYAJ010000111.1:0-2147 GCA_036501405.1 Kapaibacterium sp. (SeqCode) | reverse complement strand
AAAGCCGCGATGACGCCGGGAATGATGTTCGAAGCGCTCGGCTTCAAATATTTCGGTCCCATTCCGGGACACAACGTGACCAAGCTCGTCGAAATGTTCGAGTTCCTGAAGAACCAATCGGGTCCACTCTTGCTCCACGTCATCACCGAAAAAGGACACGGCTACGCACCAGCGGAGTCCCATGTGCAGAAATATCATGCCGCATCCGGAGCATTCGATAAAATCACCGGAGTAGCCGTATCGAAGCCCGTCCTGACGCCGCAGCCACCCGAATACACGAAAGTCTTCGGCAAAGCAATGTCCGAAATTTGCAAAGCGAATCCCAAAGTCGTTGGGATTACCGCCGCCATGCCGGATGGAACCGGACTGAACATTCTCCAAAAAGAAGTTCCAGATAAATTTTTCGATGTCGGCATTGCCGAGCAGCACGCCGTCACCTTCGCAGCAGGAATGGCAACCGAAGGAATGATTCCCGTCTGCGCCATCTATTCCACATTCCTTCAGCGCGCCTTCGACCAGATCATCCACGATGTCGCGCTCCAAAAGCTTCCGGTTATCTTCGCGCTCGATCGTGCCGGACTCGTCGGCGCCGATGGCCCGACCCATCACGGCGCATTCGATCTCTCCTACTTGCGTCTCATTCCGAACATGACCATCATGGTCCCGAAAGATGAGCAGGAACTCCGCGATATGCTTTCTACCAGTGTGGAGCATGCTTCAGCTTGCTCCGGGCCCATGGCTATCCGCTACCCTCGCGGCGCGGGCATTGGAGTTCCCTTAGCAGACAAAGGCTTCAACTTACTTCCCATCGGACAGGGCGAAATGCTCCGCGATGGGAAAGACGCGGTCATTGTCGGCGTAGGACCGATTCTCTACGAAGCGATCAAAGCTGCGGAAGATTTGGAGCGGGAAGGAATCTCGGTTGCCGTCGCCAACGCACGCTTTGTAAAACCGCTCGATACGCACTTGCTCGAGGGACTCGCCGCGCGGTTCCAGCATATTATCACGCTCGAAGAAAATGTCGTTGCTGGCGGCTTCGGCAGCGCGGTTGGAGAATATTATTCAAACTCCCCCGCCTTTTCAAATACGAACTCCCCCGCCTTTTCAAGGCGGGGGCTGGGGGGTGGTTCCCCGGCGATGATGATGATCGGCCTTCCCGACCGCTTCATCGAACATGGTTCCCCGCTCGGCTTGATGGCCGAGTGCGGCCTCACCCGCGAAGGTATCCGCGATAAAGTCCGCGACCATGTTACGGCGCGACGCGCCGAGAACGTGGCGGCGTAAAAATGTTTGGCCTGTCCTTCCCGTGAATGCGGGAACCCGAGTGATGTAACTTTTGGGACGTTTCGGGTGTCAATCTCTCCATGAACGCTCAACTCCGGACTTCCCTTGGACTCATCATCCTTGTCCTGCTCGTTGCTTTCGCTTCACCGGCAAGAGCGCAAATGATTTCCCGTACAAACTCCGTGATTACGTTAGGTGGTTTTAACAGCCCGGACACGGTCCCACCGCATGTCGATACGACTGACAACTGCTACACTGCGTTCGTCCATGTGACCGATTCCGGTCTTGAACCTAACGGAATCGACACGGAAAGCGGCATAGACATCGTCACGCTCGATTCTCTCTACAATATGAGCCTTATATCGGACATCCCCGGCTTTATCGAAGGTTCCGATGTCGATACGACAGGATATGGAATGGAAGTCGAGGATATTACCAAGCCCGGAATACTTATCGTTCGGATTTTCGATGTTGCTGGGAATGAAACAACAGTGACGAGCACCTATGCGCCATTCGGTGCATTGATGGAACCGAAATCGCAAAACTTTGGAGATTGGTTTCTGGATCAGCCGAAGATTGCGTACGATACAATCTATAATTTCGGAGTGATACCGTTTCCGATCAGCGGAATCGAGTTGAAAGAGGGAAACCGCGGCTTTTCGATTCATGATAGCGCCGGCGGCCCGCTCGATCTCTCCCAAATTCCTGCTGGCGGACATCGAGTGATTGAAATAGAGTTCCAGCCTTCGGCAATCGGGGCATCGTTCGATACGCTTGTTTTTGCTGGTCTTTGCACCGACGAGAATGTTGCACTCGCGGGGGCTGGCGTTACACCCAATTGGTCGCTCGATAGCGCTACCTGG
>DASYAJ010000110.1:0-3384 GCA_036501405.1 Kapaibacterium sp. (SeqCode) | reverse complement strand
AGAGGGAACCGCAACATCGCTCGACGCGCTCAACATTCAGGCGCGCATCTCCGGAGTGCAAAGTCAGATCGAGGACATGCAGTCGGGCCGAAGAAAGCAAGCATCTTCGCTTCGGCGTCTGTTGGGATTACCCGCTTCCGCGCCCGTCAATGTTAGCCGTCCAGCTTCTGCGCTTGCATTGCCGGAAGATGTTGCAGCGCTCGATTCGCTTGCCGATTTGCATCGTCCCGAAATTGTTGCCGCCAAAGATGCAGAAAATACAGCGCGGCTTCAGGTCGATGCCGCTGGGGAAGCAAACGATCCGGTCCTCATGGCAAATGTTACGGGCGGTGTTAAAAATGGTTACCTTCCCGACCTCAATCAAGGCAAGTTGAACTGGGCGGGAACGATTAATTTTCACTGGCCGCTGCTGGATGGCGGGCGAACCCATGCGCAGGTCGATGAAGCGGAAGCAGATTATCATGTGGCGCAAGCACGGACGCGCGATGCAGAACTCGGTGTGCAAAACGATGTCGAACAGGCGCTTTCCGATGTTCAGGCGAGCCGAAAACGGTTGGCTTTGACAAAAGTCCAGATCGAGCAAGCTTCACAAGCTTATGATATTGCCGAGGTGCGCTATCGCAATGGGATGGCGACAAATCTGGATGTGCTTACGGCTCAAAGTGCCGTCGAGCAAGCGCGCTTGAATCAAGCGGAACTGATGTTCAATTTCGAGGTGAGCCAGTATAATCTGAACAAAGCGGTGGGAACGCCGATGTGGTGAGCGTTCTCCTTGTTCTTTCTCATCATTCGTTCGCAAAGGCGCTTGCCATTTCTCCGCTCGCAAGGGTGAGCATCAGCTTGAGGCGCGCTTTCGGTCCACTCAGATACGGCGCGAAGATGCAGCCCATTTGTTCCAGTTCCCTTCCCGCGCCTTCATACGCATAATACGGCCGCACGGGACCGGCCTGACATCGGGAAGTAATCACAACGGGTACGTTCCTTTCGCGGGCGCGCGCAATGCCATTCACGACACCGGGTGGAACATTCCCCTGCCCCATCGCTTCGATGACAATGCCCGATGCGCCCGCCTTGAGCGATGCAACGAAGAGCAGATCGTCCATGCCCGAATAGGTCTTGATGAGTTCCACATACGGCAGCTCGGCATCGGCGGAAAGGTCGAGATTCATCCTACTTCGCGGTTCCCGAATGCGTCGAGGTGCATCGAGCTTCAATGTATTCACCGTTCCGAGCGAACCGAAGTCGGGCGAGCGAAACGTATCGTCCTTCATCGTATGCGTTTTCGTCACTTCGCTCGCGGCGTGGACCTGCCCGGCCATCACGATAAGCGTTCCCATACCACGGAACTCTTCGCTTGCAGCGACAGCAAAGGCATCGATCAGATTGCGACCACCGTCCCACGCGGCGTCCGTCGAAGTATGCATCGAACCGGTGAAGACGACCGGCACGCGATCGCCAATGACGAGATCGAGAAAGTAGGCCGATTCTTCCATCGAATCGGTGCCGTGTGTGACCACAATGCCATCGGTTTCTTCGGCAAGCACCTGAACGAAGCCGGCAAGTGTCAGCATCATTTCGGGCGACATGTGCGGGCCTGGCAGCGTAGCAAAGTCATGGACCTTCACGCGGACATTCGGGAGATATTGTGAAAGCTCGGGGACCCGTTCGAGGATTTCGCGTCCGGAAAGCACTGGCACGACGTTCGAAGCCTTATTTGCGCTCACCGCAATCGTTCCGCCGGTGAAGACCGCCGCGAGCGTTGCACGAGTGCCACGCGGAGCCGGTTCCACCATTATTGCTGTTTCTTCTGTAACAAAAGTCATGGAAGAGGATTATTACTGAGCAGGATTATTATTACGATTCAAACTTTTGCGCACGGAATGAGATTCCATTATTCCTTTTTTTCGGACAACGCTCAACAAAACCAATCGACACGGTTCACGTATATCATCATCATTATTTCTTGCATGTCAATCCTTCTCACCATTTTACTGCTGATTATCTCGAACACGTTCATGACCTTCGCATGGTATGGGCATTTAAAGTTCACATCGAAGCCACTCTGGATGGTGATCATCGCAAGCTGGGGGCTTGCATTTTTCGAATATTGTTTTCAGGTTCCGGCGAACCGGTGGGGATTCGAACATAATATCGATCCGGCAAAGCTGAAAATTTTAGCCGAAGCAATCGCCTTGGTGATCTTTATTGTTTTCGCGCGTTATTATTTTGGAACTCCCCTGAAATGGAACTATATCGTGAGCTTCGCGCTCATTTTTGGGGCGGTATTCTTTGCATTCGCATTCAAATGAGCCTTTACATCTATCGATTCGCTTTGGCGCTCGGCGTGGCCATCCTTCTCTGGCCTTTGGGAACGTTCGCCCAGCATAAAAAAACGAAAGCCCCACCAAAAGCGGCCCTTCAACCGCCTGTGGAAATAGCGCCGCTCGAAATCCTCGGCATTCGACCTGGCATTACGCTCGATAGTATTCGGACGATCATGGCCGCGGCTGGAGTTCCGATACGCGAAGTTCGTGAAGACACACTTTCGCATTCGTATGCCGCGCCGGATGTGCATGTCTATGTCGTCGATTCGATCATGTGCCGGCTCACCTATATGCGCATGGCCTTTCTCACCGACGGTACGAACCGGCTGCGGCGGCTGACGATGACACCGCGCGAAAGTTCCATTATGGTCGGCGCGACAGACGACATCGAGAACGTGCTGCTGCTTTATTTTGGACAGAAATGGGGCAAGCCAGAGCTTGATCTCTCGCCGCCGTTGCCGATGTTCCGCTGGAGGAGCGGCAATATCCAAATGCGAGGCTTCATTCGGCGAGGCTATCCGATGTGGGTGTTGGAGGGATGAAACTGAAAGCGCGGATTTCTGTAATCTCCTGTTGCGAATAGTTCGGCGAGTTATAACTCTAATTCTTTGTAGCTCTTCGGTTTCATCTGATTGATTGTTCGAAGAATTTTATCGCCATTTAACTCAATCACGCTTCGGTCATTCGTGGAGAGCAAAAGAATAGAGAGCAATCGTCCCTCTAAGTTTTGTTGGTAACGAAGATTCTTATCGGCAGTAACGAGCAGATCGAATTCTTGGTCTTCCGCTGCCTTGAGCAGCTTGCCATTCTTATAACTCGCAAAGCCAGCTTGCTGGGCGGTTCGAACGAAATGTCCAGGAATAAATCGCTTCATGCTTCGAGGTACACATTCATCAAGCAGAATTTTCATGCGTTTGCATGTTCGAGCGTGAACCGTTCAGCATTAGAAAGGACCGCAATCGCCGCTTCTTTGTTCACGGTAGGAAATTCATATAAAAAGTCCTCGATCGAATAATTTCGTTCGAGGTATTGAAAGAGTGTCGAAACTGGAACGCGTGTT
>DASYAJ010000109.1:0-2740 GCA_036501405.1 Kapaibacterium sp. (SeqCode) | reverse complement strand
ATTTGTTGGTTCTTTGTAGTACACTCTCGAAATTATTCAAACTCAGAAAGCTATTAAAAGCGGCGAATACGGCTTAAAAACAATGTTTTTGAAGACAATAATAGAGGCGCCGCCCGGATTCGAACCGGGGAATGGAAGTTTTGCAAACTTCTGCCTTACCACTTGGCTACGGCGCCGTTAAGATTGAACATCAAGATCGATCTGCAAAGATCGATCTGCACTTTTCGAGCGACAGACTACGAACGAAGCTCTTCAAAAGTTTCCGAATTATTTCGTCTCAAGCCGTATTGACGAGAATCGTTTTCTTCAAAACGTTGCCCATTTCGTCCATTTTATAGACGATCGGCACTCCGGTCGTAAGATTCAGTTCCAGGATTTCTTCTTTCGTAAGCTGATCGAGTTCCATGACAATTGAACGAAGGGAATTGCCGTGCGCACAGACGAGTGTATTTTTTCCAGCAACGGCCAGAGGTAAGATATTCGCGCGAAAATAGGGAAGCGTACGCGCGGCCGTATCTTTCAGGCTCTCGCCGTTCGGAGGTGGGACATCGTAGCTCCGGCGCCAGATATGGACTTGCTCCGCGCCGAATTTTTTCGCGGTCTCGTCTTTATTCAGCCCTTGCAGATCGCCATACATCCGTTCGTTGAGCGCCTTATCTTTCGTAATCGGTACGTCGGTTTGTGCGGCAGCTTGAAGTGCGATCTCGGTCGTTTCGATTGCGCGACTGAGAACGGAAGTGAACGCGCGATCGAAGGGGATCGACTGTAATAATGCCCCGGCACGACGTGCTTCCGCGCGGCCATTATCGGTGAGCGAGATATCCACCCAGCCGGTAAAACGATTTTCGAGATTCCACTGCGATTCGCCGTGGCGAAGGAGAACGATTGTGCCCATTAATATGCTCGTCTACGTGACCAATACAGGAGTGGAAAAATGGCGATGAATACGGTGTAAAGCGCACCCACCGCGCCATAACGAAACGCGAAATCGGCAAAGGTCATTTCCGTGCCGACGGTCGTGAGGAAGTAATAAAGGGAATTATTGATGACCGCTGCGAGCAGCGTGAGCAAGAGAAACGGCCAGTTCCGAATATTCTGCTCGACGCGTTCGCGATTGAAAAAGTATCCGATGATAAAACAGGCCGCGGTTTTCGAGAGCGCATGTGCGCCGAGCATACTGCTCGACATAATATCGAGCAAAAGCCCCAGGACGAAGGCGGCAATTTCACCGGCGAATTGACCTTCGCGGATCGTCAGCCAGATCAGGAAGATCAAAAGGAAATCGGGCGAAACTCCCGCGATCGAAAGAAAGCGGCTCACCAGCACCTGTACGATGATGATGAGAATCCCGATTCCGGTATAAGAAAGATACTGCATTTATTTTGCCGGCTGTTTTCCGCCTGGTGCAACCTTCGCTTCGAGCTGGAGCCGTTCGCGTTCCTTCGAGATGTCCTTGACGATGACATAAACATGCTCGACACGGAAAAAATCAACCGAGGGATTGACCAGCACTCTTCGAAAAAGCGAATTTCGTTCCGGCGCGATACTATCGATGGTGCCGATCGCAACATCGGCGGGAAAGAAGGACGAATATTCACTCGATACAATAAGATCCCCAAGCTGGACATCGAGCGCCTTTGGAATATCTCGCATGACAAGCGAAGGCCCGCCCTCCCATGAAATAATTCCCTCGACGCGCGTTCGAGCGATTTTCGCTGCAACGCGAAGATCGGTATTGTACATCATCTGCACGAGCGAGAAGTGCTGGCTTGTGGCGTAGATTCTTCCGACAAGCCCTGCATCGGTTACGACAGCCATGCCGGGAACGATGCTATCTTCCGCGCCGAGATCGATCGTGAGCATATTGCGTTCGAAGGTCGTTG
The DNA here is from genome assembly GCA_036501405.1 of Kapaibacterium sp. (SeqCode). Lineage (GTDB taxonomy): Bacteria > Bacteroidota > Ignavibacteria > Palsa-1295 > Palsa-1295 > PALSA-1295. The sequence goes on along the minus strand of DASYAJ010000109.1, from coordinate 857 downwards.
TTTTGCCGACGACTTCGGCAGGCCGCAGTTTCCAATCGGGGTGCGGGGCAATTCCGAGCAATCGGCGGAGTTCCCGGTTTTCTGCTTCGGCGCGGCGAAGGCGTCCTACTTCGGATGCCAATTCGATCGACTTCGATTCGAGCGCGGTGTTTTCTCTTTCCAGTGCAATCGGGTTTGGAATCCATGCGTAGGTCGATTGGATTGCACCCACGAGTCCCGTCGCAAAGGCGCGCAACGGCATGACGTCTGTCGTTCGCGAGACAGCGATCATGGTAAGCGAAGCCGCAATAAAGAACGTCAGCGCGACGTACTCTTTGAATGCAATAAGAAAATCGAGAAACCTGCGCATGCAGTGAAAGAAGGAGGAAGGCTATAGTTGTAGCAGTATCGATTCGTCAACAATTGATTTGTCTGCACTTAATTAAGCTGACCCTGCCAAACGGCCTGATCTTTATGCACCAAATCTTCGCGGAGCAAATCGTGGATTCCTGAAAAGCTGCCATTGCTCATGACGATGGCCACGTCGCCCGGTTTCGAAATCCGTGCCGTTGCCTCGGCAATCGAAGGGGCGTCGGGCAAATAGTAGGCCTCTTTACCCATGGACCGCAATTCGTCGATGACACGCTGCGGGTCGAGCCGTTCTTCCGGACTCAGCAGGTTCAGCCGGGCGATCTGCGAAATAAACACCACATTTGCATCGGTGAAGCAAGTGGCTAATTCCTTTTGAAAGATATTGCGGCGCGTGGTATTCGAGCGCGGCTCGAAAATAGCGATCATCCGCTTATTCCAATATTTTTGGCGCAAGGCATGGAGCGTTTCTCGGATGGCCGTTGGATGATGCGCGAAGTCGTCATAGA
>DASYAJ010000108.1:0-1646 GCA_036501405.1 Kapaibacterium sp. (SeqCode) | reverse complement strand
TCACTTGCCAAGGGCGGGAAACCCGCCCACTACAAGAAAATTCTTACTTCGTTGCTTTCTTCTTTCCGGCGACCGTTTTGCGGCGGCCTTTGCGCGTCCGCGCGTTCGTCCGTGTCCGCTGACCGCGGACCGGAAGTCCCTTGCGGTGGCGAAGCCCGCGATAAGAGCCGATATCCATCAGGCGCTTGATCGCAAGCTGCATTTCGCTGCGGGCCGCGCCTTCTACCTTATAATCGGCGGTCATGACGGTACGAATCGTCGTCACTTCGTCCTCGGTCAGGTCCGCGATTTTTTTATCGTCCGGAATCCCGGCTGCTACTAAAATTTTATGCGCGTTCGTTTTGCCGATCCCATAAATATAGGTCAGCCCGATGACGGAGCGCTTGTTTTTTGGAAGGTCGATGCCGGCTATACGAGCCATTGAATTAAATGCTTAAGTTGCTAAGTCTAATAAAATAACGAGAAAACTTACGAACGCGCGTTTGTGCTTCATGAACCGAAGCGTAGAATTCATTAACCCTGACGCTGCTTGTGCTTCGGATTCGTCTTACAGATCACCCGCACGACACCCTTTCGGGTAATTACCTTACAATTTTCGCAACGCTTTTTTACCGATGCCTGTACTTTCATTGTCGTCTTTCTAAATCTTTTTATTCCCTGCTTTATGAGTCAGGAGCTATTCCCCTGCCTTTTCAAGGCGGGGATTAGGGGGTGGTTTACTTATACCGATAGGTAATCCTGCCCTTCGAGAGGTCATACGGAGAAAGCTCGACCGTCACCCGGTCACCCTGCAGAATCTTGATGTAATTCATCCGCATTTTACCGGAAACATGTGCGAGAATTTCATGGCCATTTTCGAGCTTGACGAGAAACGATGCATTCGGCAACGCCTCCTTAATCACGCCATCGACTTTGATCGCCCCTTGTTTGGCCATCTATTCTGCTTTGGTCTCCTCGGTATGCTTTCTTTCGGCACCCAAATAGTCAGTGAAAATAACGATAATCCCTTCATTTCCAAGGGATTTCCTTTCATTTATGATAGTAAAATGACCTGACCGCTTTTTGAGCGCGGGCCTTTAACCGATGAGAAGCCCGGTTTGTTCCGCAGAATCCAGGAAGAACCACTCTCATTCCACGAATGCAAGAATTCAGCAGTAGCGTGGTCGTGACTTTCAGGCCACGCCACGGCGCAGCGGGACCTAATGTGCCTGCCCTGAGCTTGTCGAAGGGGTCACATGTAGCTGATGAATGTTTGCCGTAAGAAGAAGAACTTGAATCCCAACACCGTCGTTAAAAAAAAGAAAACGAACGATGCACCAGATCAGCCTCGAGCAAGCGACGTCCCATAGCGCGACCGTTTTCGGAGATGCCATGCGTGGCGAAGAGATCGTCATCACCGATCACGATATTCCGATCTTAAAAGTGGTTCCCTATGAAAGCCAGATGAAAAAAGAACGGACGCCTGGCCGCGCCATCGGCATGATTTCTTATATCGCCGACGATTTCGATGAAACGCCTCCCGGATTTGAAGAATACATGTAGCGATGCAAATTCTGCTGGATATCCATGTCGTTCTTTGGTTCGCGCTAAATGATAAACGTCTCTCTGTAGGCGATATCGAACGCATTAAAAATTTCAGCAAATGA
>DASYAJ010000107.1:0-1683 GCA_036501405.1 Kapaibacterium sp. (SeqCode) | reverse complement strand
TGCGTTCGCGGGCGAGCCATGTTTGAAGGTCCTGCGTTTGCTTCCATTGCGTGGCGGCAGCTTCGAGTTCGCGATAATCATCCTCCAGCGAAATGGGATGTGGGGGTATTTTTTTATTGACCTTGACAATCTGATACCCCGTTCGCTCGGCGGAGAATGCAATCCGAATCGGCATAGAAATCTCGCCTTCGTTCAAGGAGTCGACAACCGATTTTTGCTCGGCATCGAGATTATCGACGGAAATTTTTCCAAGTTCCCCTCCGAATGGCCGGGTTTCGGGATCGTCGGAATTGCGTTGGGCCAGCAGGCTAAAATCGACGCCGTGGAGCGCGCTGTCGCGGATCGCCATCAGCGTATCGCGCACGGCAGCCTGATCTGCAGCATTCACCGTCGGCTTAATCAGGATTTGTGCGATGTGAACTTCCTCGCCGCGCCGTTCGATCAGTTTGATGATATGAAACCCTTGTTCGGTCTCGATCACGCCAGAGACTCCACCCGGCGCCAGCTTGAATGCTTCTTCTTCGACGGCGGGAAGGAATGTTCCGCGAGGATAGAACGTACCCAAATCGCCACCCGACTCGGCATTGGCGTCCGAATACCGTTTTGCCAACGTGGCGAAATCCGCGCCATGTTTGAGCGAATCGGCAAGGGTTTCCGCCAGCTTTCGGGATCGGTCCTTTTGGTCCGGCAGCGTTTTCAGAATTTTGATAATCGTCGAGAGATCGACTTTCGCTCCCATCGGCGGGAGAGAGTCTTTATAAAGCTTATAGAACGTCTCGACATCCTGACGGGAAATGCTGGCCGGAGGAGGCAGCACCTTAAAGCGTTCCTGCTGTACGATCAGGTTATCGCGCGTTTGCTGCCGAAGATCTGGCGAAGCTTTCAGTTCCAAAATCGTTTTGCCATATATTTTTTCAACTTCGGATTCCCCGCCAACACGTGCCGCCATCCCTTTGATTTTTTGATCGAGTTCGTTGTCGACTTCGGTCTCCGAAACGGTGATCGAATCGAGATCCGCTTGGGCGAGCAGCAACTTCTGATCGATCTCGCTTTCGAGAATCTGTTTCCGGAGTGCCATCAGCGTATCGGCGCTGACATTGGCTGGGCCGCCGCGCTGCAAAAGAAATAGTTCCGCCTGTGCGTCAATCGAGGACTTGAAAATCGGGTATTTTCCGACGACCGCAATCACGGCATCGAGCGTCGAGCCTTCTTTCGGCACCGGCAGTTGCGCGAACGCGCTCGGAAGCGCGCACGAAAGCGCGGCACTAAGAATGCATCCGAATAATAATAGGCGTTTTAGCATAGTTACAAATAGGCTCGCAGAAGAATATTCTACGAGCCGATGGCACGAAAAGATTCTCGTCGTTACGGTTGCGCGTTGAGCTTAGGCGCGGCACTTCCGCATGGCGCTTAATTTTTCATGCTTTCGTCGTTGGTGCCGTGCTGCTTATTCCACTGATCGACGATGACCGATTCATTGATCTTTCGATTATACTTCGAGCGGAGTTCATCGACCCATTCGCTGCGGAGTTCCTGCGCGCGTTCATCCTGATAGGCGCTGGCCACTTCCTGCCGAGCTTCGGCAAACGTCTTTTGATGGAGTGGATCGCGTTTGTTGATGCGTATAATTGAATAGCCGCCCTGGAAAGCAAACGGCTCCTTAATCTCATCGACAATGAAATC
>DASYAJ010000106.1:0-2946 GCA_036501405.1 Kapaibacterium sp. (SeqCode) | reverse complement strand
ATCTTGCGCGTGTCTGCGATATGTGTACATTCAATGGACTGAGCGTGATCGGAAGTCCTTCACCGATTAGGGAACCGTTCCTCGATCTTGCGTACTATCGGCTTCGCGAAAGCGTTGCCATGATCGAATACTGGATGCTGGGTCGTTAGTGCTCGTCGATCCAATGGAGATATTCGCTTGCCGCCGTACACTCCCGCACCAATTGTTGCACGGCTTCCTCGCAGGTCAATATCGCTTTCACCAGTCCGGATGATTGTCCCATTTCGAGTTCGCCTTGTTCGAGATCGCCCTCGAAAATCCCGTTTCGTTCCCGTTTGTGGCCGAGCAGTTCCAACTCTTCTTCTTTCGTCGCTCCGGCTTGCTGTGCGTGCAGCGCTGTTTCCGCAAAATGATTTTGTTTCAGTCGGACGGGAGCTACTTTTTTCAGGACAAGAACAGTTCCATTGTCCCCCGATTCCACAACGGCTTGTTTATAGAGTGGGTGGGAACTCGATTCCACCGTCGCGGCGAACCGCGTTCCGATCTGTACCGCCTGCGCGCCAAGCGCGAGACACGCCAGCATCTGCCTTCCATCGGCAATGCCACCGGCAGCAATAACGGGAACTCTCACTGCATCGACGACCTGTGGGACGAGCGCCAGCGTCGTGATTTCATCGACTCCATTATGCCCTCCGGCTTCGAAGCCCTCGGCCACGACCGCGTCGCAGCCTTCGTCTTCCGCTTTCCGCGCATGTTTCACGCTCGCAATGACATGGACGACAAACGCGCCCCGATCCTTCAATGTTTTCGTGAACGTCTTCGGAGTTCCGGCGCTCGTAAAAAAAATCGTAATGCCTTCATCGAGACTTGTCTCGATCAGCGCTTCGACATCGCCTCGCATGAGCGGGATGTTCACACCAATCTGCGCGGCAACTTCGGTGGCGCGCGCTTTACGAAGATGTTCCCGCAGGAGTTCGGGCTTCATGGAGCCAGCGCCGATCAAGCCCAGTGCGCCCGCGCGTGCCGCTGCGACCGCTAATTTCCATCCCGATGTCCAGACCATTCCGGCCTGGACAATCGGATAGCGGATGTTCAACTGGCGAGAGAGCGGCGTTTGCAATACCGAATCCTTTGCTTACGATTTTTTCTCGGGATAAAGGATAAACTGCGCGCAGTTATTCCGATCGAAGTATTCTTTCGCCGTCTCGAAGACATCTTGCGGCGTGAGATTATCGAAGAGTTTCCCGCTTTGGGAGATGGTTTCGAAATTCATATCGTTCCAATCGCGGTCCTGAATCTGCGACATCCAGTATTTATTATCGCGCAAATTCACTTCGAGTTCGTTCTTGCCAATTTTCTTGACGCGCTCGATATAGGTCGCTTCCATCGGCTTTGTCGTGAGCGTATCGAGTTGTTTCATCACTTCGCCGATCAGTTCATCGACGCGTTTCGGATCGCATCCGAAATTGATCGTGACGCGGTAGGCGTCATGCGGTTTTTTCTCGAAGCTCGGACGAACGCCGACATAATAGACGCCGCTCTTATCTTCGCGAATGTCCTCGCGGAGCTTAATCTCGAAAGCCTGGCACATGGCGCTGAGCTGGAAGCGGTTCTCGCGCGAAAATTGCTTTTTGCCATGGAACACAATTGAGACGATGCTCTTCGGGTCTTGTCCCTTATAGATTTTTTTGACGATGACCCCCTTGGGCGGATAAATTCCCAAGTCATGCCAGTTGGTGTGGGAATTTGTCGAGGGAAGCGAGGCGAGATATTTTTCGACGAGTGGTTTCAGCGTTGCCGGATCGATATTGCCGACAAAGTAGAAGGTGAATCCGCTCGCATCGCTGAACAGCTTTTTATAGTAATCGTAGGATTTCGAAAAATTGACTTCATCGAGAATCGCCGGTGTTTGCGGGCGCATCCGATAATTGTACTGCGCCAGCGTATAGGACATCGTATCCTGATAGGTCATCTCCGGCATTTTGCCCATGTTCGCGAGCACAGATTTCTGCCGCGAAAGAAATACGGCGGACGCCGTGGAATCGTAGCGCGGTTCCGTCATGTAGAGGTGTGTCAGTTGGAAGAGTGTTTCGAGATCTTTTTTGGTGCTATGCCCGCTTAGTCCCTGCTGAAGTTGCGAAACGTAGGGCGAAACCTCGACCTCTTTTCCGGCGAGCATTTTCGTGATGGTCGGAGCATCGAACGAAGAGAGGCCGGAACTTTCCACGATGTTATCTCCCATTTGCGCCGAAAGATAATCGGCGTCTGGCGCGATGGAACTTCCACCCGGTGCGGTCGCATGGAACAGGATTTCGTCATCCTTGAAATCGGTCGGTTTCAGAATCACGCGAGCCCCATTCGAAAGCTGCCAAATCGTCACGCCCACGGATTTTATTTCTTTCTCGCTGGTCACAGTTCCCGCTTTAGGAGCTTGAGCCAAAAGGGGCTGGTTGGAAGCCTTATCGTCATAAGCGGCAAAGTGCTCGTGCTCGGCGCCGGAAAGAATTGCAAGGAGATCGTCCTTCGAAGGGGGAGTGACATCGCTCGATTCCGGGCCGGAGAAGGTCATGACCGGGCTGGCATTGTCCAGCAGTTTTGTCGAAAGCCCATTAACTTCTGCGAGTGAAATGCCGGGAACGTAAAGTTTATAAAGGCTTTGCTCGTAATCGATACCCGGGGAAGGTTCCTTTTCGAGAAAGTTCCGAACGTACTCTTCGGTAAAGTTGAGCGATTTGGTTTTGTCGCGCTCCTGCCACTGTTTTTCCATTTGCGCGAGCAGTGTTTGCTTGGCTCGATCGAGTTCGCTTGCGGTGAAGCCGGTCTGTTTTGCGCGATAGACTTCCTTCAGAATCGCCTTGACACCCGCATTGACCGAATCCGCACGGAGCAGCGCGAAAATTGTATAAGCCTGCGCATCGCCAATGAACGAGCCATCGTTTGCGCCGCCGTAGGCAAACGGCGCTTCGC
>DASYAJ010000105.1:0-1785 GCA_036501405.1 Kapaibacterium sp. (SeqCode) | reverse complement strand
AAATGCAGTGAATATGTCGCTCGTAGTCACGTCGTTCAATGTCTCCGGCAGGCCATACCGGTATGACCTTGAAAATGGCGACAGCGTGAGGCTCACCTACGAGCAGAACGATCTTTCCTTCGATTTTGCATTGCTCGATTTTTCCGGTCCTGCAAAGAAGCGTTATGCCTACATGCTTCAAGGTGAGGATGAACGTTGGATACTCTGCGGGAACCGCAATAATGGAGCATACAATAATTTAGAGCCGGGACATTACGTGCTTCGAATAAAAAGCACAAACGCGCAGGGAGTGTGGGATAAGACTGGCATTGCAATAACCATCGTGATTGCCCCTCCTTTCTGGAGAACGTGGTGGTTTCAATTACTCGCTGTCATTTCCCTTGTCGCGTTACTTTTTACATGGCTTCTAAGGGCTCGCGCTCGCGATCGAGCGTATCAATTAGTGCTCGATCACGCATTAGAAAGCGAGCGAATGAATATTGCCGGCGAGTTGCACGATGGCCCGCTACAAGACCTTTATGCAACTCGGTTCCTGCTGGAAACGCCGAATGCAAATCCTTTGGAACTCGGTGCGCGTCACGAATTGGATGCCCTTCTAAAAAAGGTGCGCGGAGAGCTAAGGGCGGTTACAGGAGAACTACAACTTCCCCGATTCGAGAACGGGTTGCCGGAAGAACTCACTCTATTCCTCGATGCCTTCGCAGAGCAGAATCCAGCAATACAAATCCTAAACGGCATCGATCCAACCAGTAACGCGCTTCCGTTAAAGGTTCAACAAAACCTGTTTCGCATCTTCCGAACCGCCTTAGCAAATGTCAGGAAGCATTCGCAAGCCGGACAGGTGACCATTCTCTTCAAGCAAGAAGGCAGGATGGTTTCGATAGAGATCGTCGATGATGGTCGGGGATTCGAAGTACCTTCCAAGCTTAACGCGCTCCGTGGGGACAAACACTATGGGCTTATCCTGATGAAGGCCTTTGCCTTAGAGATTGGAGCCAAACTAACCATCGCTTCGATACCCGGAAAAGAAACTAAAATTAGCGTGACTTATCTTGCTCCCAGAATGTTACGAGCAAGCAACCTGTTCAACATTCCAAAACCCTGAGTTTTTAGTAAATCCACTCTTGAGTTATGATTCGCGTCCTGATCGCCGACGACCATGAGATGGTCCGCAAAGGAATCAAAGCCTGGCTCGATGCGGAGCCTGATATCGAGGTCGTTTCCGAAGTAAATCGTGGAACGGATGTTCTCGCGAATATTCGTTCCTATACCCCCGATGTCCTGATGCTGGATTTGCATTTGCCAGATAAGCACGGGCTCGACGTTATTCGAGAACTACGCGCAATCGGGGACACGACGCCCATTCTCGTCATGACCGGCTATCAAAAACAGCGCGCAAGAGCCGTGCTGGAAGCAGGTGCAAACGGATTCCTGATCAAAGAAGAAAAACGCGAGCGAATCGTCGAGGCGGTGCGATGGGCAGCGTTGCGTGAAGATGGGAACTGGATTAGCCCTTCTACCGCAGCAGAATTACTCCAGGCGGACTCCGCTATCGCAAAAGCGAATCTCACCAAAACCGAATTGAAGGTACTCGGACTCATCGAAAAAACCAATGCCGAAATCGCCGAAAAGTTATTCCTCTCCGAAGGGACCGTAAAAAATCACGTTTCGAATATTTACAGCAAACTCAATATCTCCTCTCGAATCGAGGCTGCATCGTGGGCGAGGAAGCAGGGTATTCTCGAAACGAAATCATAGGGCGGCGAATTTACTCCCCGCCTTTTC
>DASYAJ010000104.1:0-4415 GCA_036501405.1 Kapaibacterium sp. (SeqCode) | reverse complement strand
GATGAATCAGATCAAATTAAAATACGTCTGGCTCGATCGGTAATTTTTGTGTTTGAATTTTGTGCGCTTGAATTTTTTGCTTCCGAATTGCTGTTGAAGTCAAGCCTCCCTGAAACCTGTGAATATTGTAATTCAAAAATTTGGCGGTACGTCCGTGGAAGATGCTGCGGCGATGTCTCGTTCTATTGAGATTGTTTGCAAGCTTGGAATTACGAAACGAACGCGGCCACTTGTCGTGCTTTCTGCATGCGCCAGTGTCACGAATACGCTTGTTCGCATTGGCGAGTTAGCACTCATTGGAAAAAAATCCGAAGCGATGACTACGGTAGACCAACTCGAAGTTCGTCATGCGCGCATCACGCGGGAACTCCTTCAGGATGCAGAAACGATCGAACGGATTCATCGCAAGCTGCATGGGCTGTGGGAAGAACTTCGTGTGTTGGTGCATGGCGTAGAATTATTACAGGAACTGACACCCAAAAGCCGCGATCAGATTCAATCGCTCGGGGAGCGTGCTTCTTCGACCATTTTTCAAGCCGCGCTTGCGGAACGATTGCTTGCAAAAAAAATCACTTGTCATTTTTTTGACGCGCGCGTTTTTTTTGCGACGACCAACGAATTTACTGTGGCGCGGCCTCTCCTGAAAGAGATTCATCGGAATATGAAATCTATTCGGTCGTCGCTTACACATGGTGCCGTAGGTGTCACGCAGGGTTTTATTGGAAGAACAAGTAATGGGGAAGTCACGACGATTGGCCGCGGCGGGTCCGATTTTTCGGCTTCCATCATGGGCGTGGCCGTGCAGGCCACCGAAATTCAGATTTGGACGGATGTTGCAGGCATTATGACGTGCGATCCAAGAATCGCTCCGATGGCGCAGACCATTGAGCATATTTCCATTCGCGAAGCAAGTGAGTTAACGATGTTTGGTGCAAAAGTGCTGCATCCAGAAACAATCTGGCCCGCCGTGGAACGGTCGATTCCGGTACGCGTCCTCTCATCGAAGGAATCCGATAAGCAGGGAACTGTTATTCTGGAAAAGACAACAGAAGTGCGGGAAATGACGGGAATTGCTTTGAAACGTTCCATCGTCCTGATTCACGTCTCCTCGAACGGTTCCCATCCGAACCCGGCATTGCATGAGGCTGTCTGGAAAGGGCTTGGGGACCTCGGTTCGCTGCCATTGGCGGTTTCGTTCTCTGTCGACGCCGCTTCCTACGCATTTAACGACGCAAGCGCGGCCTCGATCATTCGTTCCTTGTGCGAAGGACGCGGCACGATCGAGGTCGAGTCCAATCGTTCTTTAATTACGCTTGTCGGGCCTGGGTTATTTACACATTCCGGGATTGCGCTCCGTATTTTCCGGGCGCTTGGGCGCACCAATTGCGAAATGGTCTCCTTTGGAGGTTCGCGAAGCGCGATCAGCATCGTGGTCGATGATGAAGTTGCAACGCGCGTCGTGAAAAAGCTTCATCGGGAATTTTTCGAATAAAGAATCGTGATTTACGGGGTTGGAAGAATTAGGAGGATGATGCTCATTCTTATAAACCGAATAACTCGATATACAAGTAGGCGAGCGGAGCAACGAAGAGAATAGAATCGATTCGGTCCAGAACTCCGCCATGGCCGGGAATGAGTGTCGAAGAGTCTTTGACTCCTGCATCGCGCTTGAGCATCGATTCGGCGAAATCGCCGATTTGTCCGAAGACACCAACGATAATTCCCATGACCATTGCAGTCGAGATCGATACCAATTTAAGATCGTCGATATAAGTTACCGCGAGGATCCATGTGAGTATCGCCGCAACAAGGCCTGCAATCGCGCCCTCCCAGGTCTTATTCGGACTGACGCGCTCTGCAATTTTTGTTCGGCCGATTTTTTTGCCAATGGCAAAAGCGGCGCTATCGCAAATCCAAATCGAGGCGAGCAGCGCAATGAGGAAAATGGCGGCTGTCATCGAAGGGCCATTCGCATCGTAGAGCAGTTCTCGAATGCCGAAAAAGGCTCCCAATCCGAATCCGAGATACGCTGCTCCTGCAAGCGTCAACGAAATATGCACAAGGGGATTCGGGTAACCTTTAAAAAGCTCAGCAATCAATGTTGCCATTACGCCGAGAATCATCGCAAGCGGAAGAAAATATATCGTCAGCAGGGCGAAAGAAAGATGCAGATGCAGAAACGCCGCGGCGTGTAGGAGATGGATACGCCCGAAGGAAATAACAATCGAAGCCGTGAGAATCATACCGATCGTCACTTGCGGCGAAAATCCTTTTGCTTTTGCGAGGCCATAAAATTCATGCACGGCAAGGAGCGCCACAAGCACCGCAAGGCCGAGCAGGCCGAACGGCTTGAAGAGAATGACATAGCACACGATTGGAATCGCAATGATCGCGACAAGAACGCGCTGCGTTAAATTACTCATGAGGTTGGGTTGATTGTTCGTGAGGAGAATCTCTATCGTGCTCCAAACGCATTTGAAGTTCCCGTTCGGCATTACCGCGCGCGTCAAGATGCTCCGTTACTCGATTAAAAGCATACACCAGCAACGCCATGAGCGGCAATAGAAGGACGAGCGCAAGAACTGCCGTGGTCCCCGATAGATGTCCTGTGCCGACAAGATTCGAGTTCGAGCTGGTGGCAGCATCGGTCGGATTCATGTAGAGCGCGGCAACAATCATTCCATTATTCAGCGCATGGGCCAGCGCGCCGGTGAAGAGATTGTTCGTGCGGTACGTCAGCCACCCGAGCGTAAGGCCCAGCGCGAAAAGCCCCGGCAGCTTGAAGAGGCTTGCATGCACCAGTGCGAAAAGAAACGACGCCGACAGCAGCGCAATGATGGGCCGTGTGTGCCATTTGCCGCTTCGTTCGATGTTCGTCTGAGCAAAACCCCGAAAGAGCGTCTCCTCCGCGATTGCAGGAATGATTGCGACACAAACGAGAATCACTAAAAAGGCGAGAGGACTGGTTGCCGTGACGAGCCCCTGCATGGATTGATCGCTGGCGTTTTCGTATGAATTAATCGTCGTATAAAAATGTGGGAATAGTTTCCAGAACCGTTCGAAGAGCGCCGAAAGGGCTACGCCACCGCCTTGTGCAACGAGCATCATTGGGATTGCGAGCAGATAAGCAAGGGCCGGTGTTTCTCGGAAACCTTCGAGGCGAAAAACCGCGAATAAATTTTGACGAGCGGCATTCGAAAGGACAATTGCGCCGAGCATCAGTACTGTTACTTCCGCGAGGCCATTGATACAGAGCGCTTCGACAGGATGTGCTTCAATGTTTTTTCCCATCAGCGCGAGCGTTACGCCGCTGCCCGCTCCCTGAAAAAAAATAAACAGCGCAATGACAATGAGGAGAACAGAGGGGATTGTAAAATATCCATTGCGCGACCATCCCCCCCGTGTGGCGGAATAGACCGTGGCTCCCAGCACGGCCATTACGACAAAGACGAGCAGGGCAATAAGTTTCAGTGTGGAAAATAGCAGCATCCCGAAGGTCCAGCTTATTTTTTTGCGAGCACGATCTCTTTCTTTTTCGCGGCCGATTGATACACCGCTTCGACAACCGCCATGCGTTTCGCCGATTCGTGACCCGACGAAACAACTGGAACGATCCCCTTGATCATATTGACGAAATAGCGCAATTCATTTTCGTAGGATTTTTTGTAGAGTGCCACCGGAGTCTGTTGCTTTGCCGGAGTCAGATTAATGAGGCTGCCATGCACACGCTTCATCACTTTCAGCGGATTGATGAAGGCGCTCCCTTCGGAACCGAAGACATTGCAATAATAGAAATCGCCTTCGCGCTGAAAGGTCCAACTTACTTCCGTGGTGAATGTGATGTCTCCGGCAAGGCGAAGAAAAATAGCGGCAGAATCTTCCACCGCCTTCGTATGCAGATGATAGGTGCTGGCGCTGACGGTATGTACTTCGGGATAATCGAGGAGCCAAAGTCCGAGATCGAGCATTGCAATACCGAGATCGAGGATCACGCCGCCGCCGGAACGATCCTTCTGCTGATGCCACGGTGAGGTGCTCGATTGCTGTTTTAGCCAGCCCGATTTGATATAATAAATCTTGCCCAGCTCTTTTTTATCGATGAAGGTTTTCAGCATCATCGTGTCAGGCCGGAATCGGTTATTCATGCCTACCATTAGCTTTCGTTTGTTTGCTTCTGCGCTTGCGACCATGTCGCGCGCTTCTTTCGCCGTGCGAGCGATGGGCTTTTCGACGAGGACGTCGAGGCCGTTTTCCATCGCTTGCAATGCGATCGGGCGGTGCGTATCGGTCGGAGTGCAGATATCGATCGCATGAAGCCCTTTGGCGACCGAAGCATTAAGGAGTTGATCGAGCGAAGCGAACACAGCGGGGATATGCGCACGGGCGGCAACAGACTCTGCCTTGCGCTTATCGGG
>DASYAJ010000103.1:0-7462 GCA_036501405.1 Kapaibacterium sp. (SeqCode) | reverse complement strand
CGCCTGTCATCGCAAGACGGCGGCGATTGTAAAAGAATTTTTGCATGATGATTGATTCTCCCGAAATATTCCCGAACGCTTCCCGTTCGCTTCCGAACGTCTTCGCTTCTCGCTTCCGAACTTCTTCTCTTTCGAACTTCGTATTCGAACTTCCTGATTTGAAATTCCACACTGTCGCTTATTCCCTACGCAAGCGAAATGCAACAAGTTTCGAACAAGCCTTATGCAGATGCATTTATCAGGCATCTTACCCGAACGAGAAAGAGCGGCGTTCAGACAACCGATTCGAGAAAATAAGCGTGCGCGCTTTATGCTGAATTCTTCATCATGGTTAAGTCCGTTCTCAAAAGCAGGCTTCTTTCCCGATGCGATTCGAACATGCGGCGATTCGTAGAATCCCCAAGGCATGAGAATTGCACTGCATTTAAGACATGCCAGAGCCAGTACCCTACCCCCAGCCACCGCACCCGACCCCCGAAAACCCAAGCCATCCCGATCCACAGCGGACCGCGCCTATGGAACCTTCGCGACCGGGAACCATTCCAAACCCCTATCCGGCAGCGCCACCCGTCAACCCGATGCCGCAGCCGCAGCCCGCGCCCCCGCCGATAACCGGTAGCGGACCCATTCAAATGGAATACCGGCACTGGCTTTCGCTCGGCTGGACCGACGTCCTTTCCCGATCTCCGATGTACAAACCCAATTGATGTCGGGGCGACACGATTCGAACGTGCGACCCCCTGCTCCCAAAGCAGGTGCGCTACCAGCTGCGCCACGCCCCGAAATGTAGCCGTGACCTTCAGGTCACGGCGGCGCTCCTAACGCGCATATCCTAAAATCGTTTCGTCCATTTCGTACCCTTACCTTCCATTGTCATTCCGAGCGGAGCATTCTTTCGGGAACCGAATGGATGCGGAGTCGAGGAATCTCTGCAAGCGATACCACCTCCAGAATGTCTTTCCCCGCGTGGCGATGGCTGGCTGGCGGTGCGCACAGGCAAATCAGACATCCGGACCGATCGTCGCCGCCATGCACGCGGCTTCCCAAAGGCAGGCTTGAATGGTTGACCACGAGTGGGCCACATAATCACCTTTTACCGTATCGCCATCCTGAAGGATTGCCTTTTTAGCTCGAGCGTGGCTTTGCTCCGCAGCTTCAATAAAGGTAGTGGTCGAAGAAGGGGGGCGAATATGTGCATTAAAAATCTGTTCTGCCAGTAATGTCGGGGATTTCTGTTTGTACCTTATTATCTTAGTGTCCCACAGCGCATGCAAGTTCGTCCTCTTGTCCTTGAAATAGAGTGCAATATCATTTCCACCAGCGCCACCCGCGTAGCAGTGGTAGGGCTGAAACAAATCGCCCACAAGATGGAGCCAATATAAGAGTGCCTCGCGGCGCGCTTCCCGACTTTTCGTGTGGTCGCGAATCGTCATTTGAACCTCATCGAGCTTTGCAACGATACAATCGCCTGCGGGGCAATCCCGATCGGCGTTGTAATGCTCGGCTCGATCCGGGATGTCTACAAAATGTAAATTTCCATTGCCGAGCCGTTCCTTTTGAGCATCGGCCCAATGACCGATGTAATGCGTATCGTGCGTGCCAAGCAGTGCATAAACCGCCTTGCGCTCCTGCGGCTTCATCATTCGAATGGCCATCCGCACGACGACATCGTGTCCCTCCGATCCCCCACGCAAAAGCAGCCTTACTGAAGATCCCCGTGAAACCAAAGATTAATAGTACGATTATGTTTCCAATAGACATTGGTGCTTTTTGCGTGCGGGGAAAGTCCAGTTCATGAACTTCCTTCAAATCAGCCCGTTTTCGCCATTTGTTCAAACAACTATTCATAATCTAATTCCGTAAGAAAGTTAATTTTTCCGTTTTCCATTTTCACTAAAGCAACGATAACCCTATTCGTAATTCGTAATTTTTCATTCGTAATTTTCCAGAGGGTGCCCATCAAAGCAAACCCAATATACGGACAATTTTTGGCGCACATGAGAAATCCGAAATTTTAGGAAGTGAAAAAAGCACGACGACCGAACGGGCACCTTCGCGCGTGACCGCGGGTTCGTCTTGCCACTGCTTCATTCTCACGCATGACCCCAGATCCAAATACCCCAGATCCAAATCGACCAAACACCTTCGAGGAAGTTTTTTCGGCCGAATTAGAGGAGATCGCCAAACGCCAAGGCAAGCCCGATGGCGCGGCGGTCGATCGGAAATCGCTGGCCGGCATTGCGCTTTCGGGCGGCGGCATCCGCAGCGCGACGACCGCGCTCGGCGTATTGCAGGCGCTCCGCAAGATGGGAATTCTTCCCGCTTTCGATTATCTCTCCACGGTTTCCGGCGGCGGCTTCGCTGGAAGTTGGTGGACGGCCTGGGCTTCGCGTCCCTTCGATCGAGCAGCCACGCAAGACGAAAAGTTCTTTCCCCCTCCGGAACAAACACAGCCCGAACGCGACCGCACACTCGGACTCTCCACCCTAAATGAAAGCCGTTCTGCCAGCGATCGCCCAAGCAATTCGGCAAGCAATTCGCCAAGCGATTCCGCGAGCAATTCGGCGAGCGATAAAGAAGCACGGCGCAAAGCCGCGGATCCTGTCCACCATCTTCGCCTCTTCAGTAATTACCTGACGCCGGTCAAAGGCGCGCTCGCGGCCGACACCTGGCGCGCAACGGCGGTCATCACACGGAATTTATTTTTGACTTGGGTCGTGCTCTTGCCGATGCTCTTTGCAGCGGTGCTCGTGGCACAGTCCTATTTCACAGTCGCACCGCTCTCGGAAACGGAATATCTTTATCCTTATTCGCACTTCGCCGCCGATAGCGTTGCAACGCGCCAGCTCGATTCTGAAATGGCCGTCCTGCAGCGCCTCGACGGATTGGTCCATGGTGAAACTGGTATCGTTGCGCTGGAGCCTGTGAAAGAATTGCACGCCCTCGGCGAAAAAAGCATGCCCGAATCTCGGTTCGTTTCGAACCCGCTTGACGCCATCGCACGCGATCTTTCCAACATCCAACCTGTCGATAGTGCAGTGGCGCAGGATATTGGAGCCTCGTACATGGTTCCCGGACTTGACAGCGATCTTTCGATGACCGAGCGCAGCCTAATTTCATGGCACGATTCCGATTCTGTGGCACGCCTCGCGTCGATTGCGAGCCTTCCGATGAAAGCAGCGAAGGGAACCGACAATGGCGTGGCTCATCATGCAGCTGAACATCTCGATAGCATCTCACGCGCCTTTCAGCATACCCTGGACCCCAAGGTCGATTCGATTCGCACGGCACTCGCGGCGCTCGATCGGCAGATACTCGCGCACCGCGAGCGCCAGCGCGAAAGCTGGCTCTTCGATTCGATCCATCGCGGCTATCTCGCAAAGCGCGCCGTCTGGGCAAGCTTTCCTACGGTGCTCATGCTTGGATGGATTGCCCTGCTCATCTGCCTCTGGATGATCAATAGCAGCAATAAACTCTTCGGCGGCAACGTATTGCAAGGCTCCTACGCCTTTCTTTGTGGACTCGTCGCATTCAACGGACTGAACTGGCTGATCCCCTACGCATTGGGAACCGAAGAGCTTGGCTCGATGGGCCAGATCGTGCTCCAGCTCCTCTGGGCGGCGGGTGCGCTCTTCCTCATTAATATCGTCCTCTGGGATCGAGCGCACTGGCTCTGGAAAAAGAACCGTAAAGCGCTCACGCCCGACGTACAGGAAGAATTAGTGAAACTCCTGGAAGTGCGCCGTGCTCGGATTGTAACCTATCATCAACGGCTGCTGATGGGCGCGGTCCTTTCCGCCGTGCTCTTGCTCTTCGGCGGCTTTGGGCACGAAGTGATTAATTATCTTTTCCTTTACGATAGCGGCCACCAATGGGACATCTGGCAAAACACGTCGCGGTTGGCGGCAATCGCCGCCATCCTCACCGCACTGACGGGAACCGGACTGGCCGCGCGGATCTCTGCGCCGAATACGAACCGTGGAACGAAACCGCAAGGGAAGTTAAAATCGATCGCGATCGCGCTTGCGCCGCCGCTGATCGTTTTGCTGCTCATGTGTCTCGTTTCGTGGGGCACCCATTGGATTATGCAGGACCTTGTGTTTCGCCAAAGCACCGCGAAAAATCAGCACTACATCACGCTCATTTTTGCGATGTGGATGCTCGGGTTCCTGACGCTCTATTATGCCGTGTACGATCTTCACTTTCGAAAGAATAAGACAAGTGCTTCCGGCCCGATCAAGCAATTCAGCCGCGCGCTTCTCGTGTTCGTGCTCGTGGCGCAGTTGGGAATTATGATGACGGCGGTGGTCTATCCCACCGTCCGATTTATGTTCCCAATATGGTCCCTCGCATTACCGGCAGCGGCGTGGGCGCTGGTGACATGGAAATACTGGCAGGAACGAAAACCCGGCCAACCCACCGATCGCCGCGCCGACGACGCAACAACCCAAACACCAGTCGCGCCGCCTCGCCGCGCGTGGATGAGGAATCTTATTTCCGGATCCGCGTCCTCGATGCTCATTCTGCTGTTCAGCACGGTGCTACTCCTTCTGATTAGTGCGTTCGTGCATTTCGCGGTCCTGCCGATCGATCATTTATTTATTGTCGCGCTCGGAGCGACACTCGTACTCTTCGCGATCGATCTCGCCTTCGGGGTCCGAACGCCCGAACCCGGACGGCGCGGCAACCATGAAGCGCGCGTCTTGCTCGCTATCAATGTGACAACCTACACGCTCTTCCTCGTCATTCCCCCGCTCAAAGCCGACGCGCATTGGGGCGTGACGCATGTGCTCGAAATCCTCATCGCGCTTTCGCTCGATCTTGTGATTTTCGTCGGGTGGCGTGTCGATCCGAACGCGCTTTCGATTCATACGTTTTATAAGAACCGCATTGTTCGCGCGTATCTTGGCGCGTCGAATTGGTTAAGGAACCGTTCCTCCGTCAGCGAGGCGCATCCCGAAGATGATATTCCGCTCGCCAAAATGACGACGTGCGAAAACGGCGCGCCCTATCACCTCATCAATACCACACTGAATCTGCTCGGAACCAAATCGCTCGAAGCCGCCCAGCGCCATGCGTCGAATTTCATTTTCTCGAAACGCTTTTGCGGTTCCGTGACAACGGGCTACCGCCCAACCGATCGTTATATGTCCAGCACGATGACCCTGGGAACCGCTGTGGCGATTTCGGGAGCGGCGGCCAGCCCGAATATGGGAAGTAATCAAGTCTCCGGCGCAACGACAATGCTCATGAGCCTGATGAATGTCCGGCTCGGATACTGGGCCGCGAATCCCGGACGCCGACGCTGGCGCGAAGCACAGCCGAAGCTTTGGCCCTACTATCTTCTCAAGGAATCGCTCAGCAAAACGTCCGGCTTCGGCGCGTTCTGTTATCTCACCGATGGCGGGCATTTCGACAACACCGGACTCTATGCACTCATCGAACGCGCGTGCCATTCTATTGTGCTCTGCGATAATGGCGCGGACCCGAGCGCGCATTTCAAGGACCTCGGCAATGCGCTGCGCCGCGCGCGAATCGATTTTGGAGTGGAGTTCGATCTCGATGGCCTCAAAGAAATGACGAGCCTCGCGGCGCCCGGTTCCGGTTCCCACTTTCTGCGCGGAACCGTCCGCTATGCCGAAGAACATGTCCGCACACTCTGGGGAGCGAATTGGGACGATGGGCTTTCCCAGGAGGCACGAAAGAAATGCCTCGAAGGAACCATTCTAATCCTCAAGCCTTCCCTCCTTGGCGATGAACCGGCGGACGTGCTCCAGTATGGCCTCGAATATGCCGATTTTCCGCAGCAATCGACCGCAGACCAATGGTTCTCCGAGGATCAATTCGAAAGCTATCGCCGATTAGGTTTCTGGAGCGCACAGAAAGCATTTGCAAAGCCGGACTATCGCGGCGTCACGCGCGAGGAATTGCTGGATGCCATCAAGAGCGTTCCCAAAGGATCCATTCCGGTTCCCACTCCGGCATCGTCCACAACTCCTTCACTCGCATTCGGCGCGGAGCATACGCCGGTCATCGCATTAACCGAACGAACCGAGTAATTCCCACAAGCTCTGCGTGCGCGCTTCGGGATCGCAAATCTGTTCTCGCGCCCAAAACGGGACGGAAGGATGTTCGTGGTGCTCGTGATGCGACCACGAGGCATGCGGCGTAATCGCCAATCGCTCGAACCAATTCAACTTTACGAAATGCGTTTTTGCAGTGCCAAAATGTTCCGTCCATGTCCGCAAACGAAGAAACGCCCAGAAGGAGGTTCCCAACGATAGGAACCAAATGAGTAACGCAAATTCATACCCCGTCGCGAACAAAATCGCTACGATGCAAGCAAACCAAAGCGCCGGACCGAGTTCCATCGTCCATCGCGATTTCACGCCCGATTCCTCGCGGCACCATCGCAATAATTTCCTTGCCTTCACCACTTCAAAAATTCCCGCTCCACAAAGATCGGTAGCAAAATAAAGAAAAATTCTCTTTCGCGTCACAGGATATTTCCATTGGTTTGGACTCAGTTCTTTCTTGAAAATCCGTTCGGGATCTTTTTCCGTGTTCAGCAAACGGTGGTGCATCAGGTGAAATCGACGGTAATCGCCAAGCGTCGTCAACATCGGCCAAAAGCAGAAGAGCGCGGAAAAAAAATCGTTCACATGCTTATCGGTTGCGGCGGCGAAATGCGCGCCGTCATGCCCAAGCAACCCGAGCGCCTGCTGCCGGCTTCCAAGCACGATGACGATAACTGCCCACACAACCCACGAATGAAGCGCAAACCCTATCCAAAACAGCGCGAGAATCGTCACCCACTCCCCGAGCGTCGGAATCAGCCAACGCCAAAACACGCGCCGCGAAAGCGCGCGTATTCGTTCCCGCTCTCCTGTTATGTCACGAATCTCCGCCATGTTCCACGCCCCATTTTTTCTGGAACTCTAATGGAATGCCCGGATAGCGAACGCCCGTTTGCCGCGCAAGCTCGTCATAGACCTCATCGTTCTCCTTCTGCATATATTTGAAGAGCACATTCGCGATCAACACACTCGCGGGAAGTCCAACCGTTTTTGCGATAATGCCGCGAAGCCGCAAAACCAAAAGCACAATCGGATAAAAAATCCGATCGACCCAGGTCACTTTTATGCCGAGTAACGCGCGGTCGTCTTTCGAAAGCAAGAGCGACATCAGCAGGTACGGCAAATGATCGACCCGAATCAGGCGGCTGAGAATCGGAAGGTAACGCCGAATAACGCCCGAAATATAAGTGATAATGGCTGCGGTAAGCATTCGACCGTCCTCGATGCCTTCCTGGTCGTAGGCGCGATTTAGTTCCGTCATCCGCGTCAGCAGCGCCTGGCCGCACGCCACCATCTCTTCGGATGAGCCGCGCTTGGCGCGAATCGATGCAAAATCGTTCGGCGATTCGAGCCGCTTCAGGAACGCTTCGTCGATGCCGAGAATA
>DASYAJ010000102.1:0-5075 GCA_036501405.1 Kapaibacterium sp. (SeqCode) | reverse complement strand
GAAAAAGCTTCGAACAAAAAGCGATTTTCAATCACAACTGTCGCTGGGGCTAAAATTCAACCTTATTTTGATGTGCCTGCACCGAGCTCTCCCAACTTATATTTTTTCAGGGTTCAAGGTGAGTCGATCGCAGGCAATCTTATTCGCTTATGGGTTTTACCACGAACTGCAAAAGGTTTAGAACGAATCCTGGGTACCCTTAATACCGAGAGTCTCAGTTCCGCAATCCTTTCTACTGTGGCAGAATCTACGGACATTGCATTACCCCCATCTTCTACAGTCGAGGAACCTATTTCAGTTATCATAACCCAGGAGGCCTACGATGCTTTAGTCGCAGGTTTTCAAGGAAAGAGCGATGAACATTTGATGGAGCTTTTTTTAGATCGGCTGGCACATTAGCTTGCGCGGGAGGTGGAGAAGAAAACGCGGGCCTTTCAAAAAGCCACCCCACCACCGCAACCGATTACGCCGCATCTCATCGGAGCATACCGCAACAAAGTGCGCGAAGCGATTGCTGGCGAATTGCAGGAGATCGACGAGATTGTTGGTCGGCTGCTAAAATCCTAATGTTTCACTACTTAACTTTTTTTCTGTTATGTCCAAATCAATACCTCGAACAATAATTCCAGCGGACGTTCGCGCGATCGTCGAGCATTTATTTCGTCAAGAGTCTGCGAAGCTTTCCTCGACGCTGGCGAGATCGTATGGCTTGCGGAACCTTTCTGACATCGAAGACATCGTGCAGGACGCGCTCGAAGCGGCGATGGTCTCCTGGTCGTACCGCGGCGTTCCCGAATACGCGACCGCCTGGCTCTTTCGCGTGGCCAACAATAAAGCAACCGATCTACTCCGTCGGCGCAGCTTCGAGAAAAAGCACTTTGTCGTTCTCGATGCGGAGCACAAGGCCATCAGCTACCAACTCGACGTCGAGAAGATTTTACTTCCCGGCGAGATCGAGGATTCGATGCTGCGCATGATGTTCGCCTGCGCGCATCCGGGGATTTCGGTCGCGTCGCAGATTGCGCTGATGCTGAAAACACTCTGCGGATTCAGTGTGCGCGAAATTGCGAGCGCATTCTTAACGAAGGATTATACGATTGACAAACGGTTGACCCGCGCGCGAAAATATTTTCGCGAGCATTACGTTTCGCTCGAACCGCCGATGGGAAGGGAACTAACGGCGCGGCGTGCCTCGGTGCTCACCGCACTTTACCTCGTGTTCAACGAAGGTTACAAGCGAACAGAAAGCGGAGGCTCAGCCGATGCACCGGAGCAAGGAATTTTGGACCGCGACCTTTGCCTCGAAGCCTTGCGGTTGGCCCTGCTCGTTTCGGAACACGAATCGACACGCTCGCCGGAAACGGATGCGCTCATCGCGCTCATGTCGTTCTTGGCGGCGCGGTTCGATACGCGTACAGCAGAAAATGGTTCCATCGTCGTATTGCCGGAACAGGACCGGTCGAAATGGAATCGGAATCTGATCGAACGTGGGATGGAATATTTCCGCCGTTCCGAACCGGATATTTATAGTTCCAACTATCATCTCGAAGCGGGAATTCAGGCGCTGCATGTCATGGCTCCGCGCTATGAAGAAACCGATTGGGCCGCCATATTGGGGCTTTATAAACGGCTCTATCGGCTCAAGCCGAGTCCCGTCGTGGCCATGCACGAAGCGGTCGCGATCGAAAAAGTACACGGCGCCGATGCGGCCATCGAGTTCCTTCGCGCTTCGCCGCTTCCGGAACATTATCTTTATCATGCCATTCTCGGCGATGTCCTCGAAAAATCGGGGCGCAGGGAGGATGCACGGGAATCGTTCCGACATGCCGCTCGGCTGACGCGCAATGCAAAAGAAAAAGCTCTGCTCGAAGAGCGAGCAATGGCCTAACGGTTTCGGTTCGCGGGGATTTCCTGCGGTTCAACGCTGTTACGTTTTCGATGACTCACGCTTATCGCCGTTATACCGCTGCCGGAAATACGTTCCTGGTGCTAAACACCTGGGAAGCCCCGCTTTCGCTCTCGCGGGAGGAAATGCGCGCGTTCGTCGCGCTTGCCTGCGACCGCAAAACGGGTCTCGGCGCGGATGGAATGATTCTCATCAATCAACCATCGCTCGTACCGGAGAGCGGCGAAGCGGTTCCCACCTTTCGGATGGATTTTTACAATCCCGATGGCACGACGGGAATGCTCTGCGGTAATGGCGCGCGCAGTGCCGCTGAAGCCGCGCGGCATTTCGGGTTCGTTCCAACGAACGAGCTTGGCGAAACCGCGTTCGAAGTGCTCGGCGCCATCGATAAAGCAGAATTCCTTCCCGGCGGCGCCATCAAAGTTTATTTTCAGGACCCGAAGGAAATTCGGCTGCATGTTCCGCTTTCGATCGAGCCAGGATTCGAGGTGGACGCAAGTTATCTCGATGTTGGCTCGCAGCATGTCGTCGTCTTTTTAGAGGGGAAAACTGGGAACCTGGAAACGCTTGACATCGCCCATGACGGTCCGCTGGTGCGCTGGCATCCGGATTTCGCTCCCATTGGCGCGAACGCGAATTTTGTCGAGGTGCGCGAAGATGGCGATGAACAGTATCTCCGCATTCGTACCTTCGAACGGGGCGTGGAAGGCGAAACGCTCGCGTGTGGTACGGGCTGCATGAGTGCCGCCATCGCGGCTCGCCTCACGGAACGAATTCTGAAATTGCCGATTCGCTTGCTCACGCAAAGTGGGGAATTTGTCACCGTGCAGTTCCATACCGATGGCGTCCATGTCTCGAACCTTTCGCTCGAAGGGCCGGTCGTGACCGGCGAGGAAGGAACTATCATATTCGATGAACGTTCCAATACGCTTCAATTTGCCACTTCGTGACGTGAAATTTCTTTTTGCCACTCTCCTCCTTGTTCTTTCCACTGCCGCATTTGCGCAACTTCGAAGACCGTATAACATTCCCGTTCCTACGCGGGACACGTCTTCGTTTCTGATTTTCAAGGACGTGACCGCCGGCCCGTACCTTACGGTCGGCATTGCGCGTCAGAACGAAGATGTTCCAGACGGCTGGAATGCTTCCCCGCGCTTTTCGTGGGCCTTCGGCGGCACGCTCGATCTTGCCGTCAACAAGTGGTACGGACTGGTACTCTCGCTCCTCTACGATTCCCGCGATCTCTATCTTCGCGATAACACCAACGACAATATCGACCTTTCGCTCGGCTATCTTTCGTTCCAACCATCCATTCGGCTGTTCTGGCTAATGGTCGGGCTTTCCTTCGATATTCCGATGAGCGGCAGCGCGACGGAATATATTGGGAATTATACACGCGCCGACCAGCCTGCGACGAACAATTACAACGAAAACCTGAACGTCCAAACCAGCGACATGCTCTCGATGACAGAACTCCGCGCCACCGTTTCGATCCCGGTGCTCGATAACGATAATGCCATGCTGCATCTCGTCGTGACCGGAAGTTATCCGCTTGGCAAGGCAATCGCGGGAACTTCCAGCTTCGATTCCACCGGCGTAACAACCACGAATCCGAACGGCGGCGCGCCCCGTTTTTCGGGAACGAACACGGCGGGCAAAGGGCCGCTGCCCATGATCGAAGCCGGCATTACTTATCAATTCGATCTCATCCACTGATTTTTGTAGTATATTTGTAGCATTACATTCATCGCCACTATGAAACAGACTATTCTTCTCGCTCTTTTTTGCATTGTTTTTTCTGCATCCTCATTGCAGGCGCAAGGCTCCTCGGCCGATGCGCCAGCCACGAATGCTTCGGCTACGAACGCTTCGGCTACGAACGATATTCGGCTCGGCGCGGTGTTCATGCCGGGGCTTTCGGCCAATGCCGGTACGGTCGCGAACGGCACAAAGACCGACGCTACCGATTTTTCCTGGGCGCTCGGCGCCCTTGCCGATTTTCCGCTCAATCAGAACATCGGCATACAGGTTGGCCTCTGTTACGATAACCGAACCGTCGGATTTCACGATCAGGCAACCAGCGATACTTCGAACAAATATACATTCAGCTATTTTTCGTTTCGTCCAGAGCTTCGGATTGGCGATTTTGTCGTCGGCCTTGGCCTTGGAGTTCCCATCGGCGCGAGTTCCACCGCCAGCGCCGATTCGAAGGGACAAAACGCACCGACGACCCTTGCGGCCAGCAATATGAACTTCTTGCTCGAAGGGCGCATCGGCGCGGCAGTTCCGATTGTCGATATGCAAAATGGAAATGAAATAAAATTCCATGTCGAAGCGGCGTATGCCTTTTCGCAGATCGTATCGAGTCCGCTCACGCCGAACGATGGTTCCCAAAACAAGACCGAAAACAGCGGTCCGATTGCCAGTGTGCAACTCGGAATTTCCTATCTCTTCGATTTGACGCCGCGCTAAAAACTAAACAGGAGAAGGAGCTACAATAATTCCCATCTGGATTGATAGTCATTCGTATTTCACCGATGGTGATGTGAATCCTGGAATTTATGGTCATATCGGTTACGCTCTTGGAAGCGCTGCCGGAGATTTTGAAGCAGAAGGTCTCTCCATCGGGGCTGGCTTGAGTATTAAATTCCAAACTTCGCCCGGTTTCGGTCTGCTGCTCGATATCGGCTATCGAAATCAAACCTTGCTGTATGGTTCTTATGGCGCATTCCAAGCAATGTTCGGAATTGCTTATTAACCAAATCAATCCCGCATCCCCGGATATTTCTTCTTTCGGTTCCGAACGTAATCGACGAAGACGAACTGGCCGAGATCGTTCAGCCCCGAATAATATGCGCGTCCTTTATTCGATTTTGTGAGTTCCTCGACAAAATTAATCAGATACGGATCGCGCGCGACCATGAAGGTCGAGATGGTGATTTTCTCCCGACGGCAGGCCACTGCTTCGTCGAGCGTTTTGTTCACAATTTTTGGATCGAGTCCGTAGGAATTTTTGTAGAGGCGTCCCGCATCGTCAAACATGGCGGAGGGTTTGCCGTCGGTCACCATGAAGATCTGCTTGTTTACGTTCCCGGATCGTTTCAGAATTTGCCGCGCCAGCCGCAGTCCGGCTCTTGTGTTCGTGTGAAACGGCCCCACTTCCAGAAAC
>DASYAJ010000101.1:0-2347 GCA_036501405.1 Kapaibacterium sp. (SeqCode) | reverse complement strand
TTTCGTTCCAAGCAATGGATGGAGCGAAAAGCATTCATCTTTACAATCGTCTTACGGAACTGTCCTTCTCCAATGGGGATAATACAGAAATATTTTCGGGAACAGAGGATGGATTTTTGAATGAGAACCGGGAATTTCTTTCTGCCATTAACGAAAATCGCCAACCAGAAACAAGCGCGCTGGATGGGCTTCGGGCGGAAATGATTCTCCTGCGTGGAATCGAATCTATTCGCTCTGGCCAACCACAATCCTTGGAGGATCTTCCATGAGTGGTGGAGAGTGGCTCGATTACCGTTGCACCGATTCGCGTCTCGGAATCTATCGTGAAAACCATTCCCCCACCCCCGCCTTGAAAAGGCAGGGGAGATCTTTATTCTCTGAAAAATGGTCCGTTCGGCTTGGGGGAAGCTTTCAGCAGATTGAACAGGTTCCCGATGCTTCTGGCGACATTCTAATGTCGGATAATGGCGGCATTCAGCGTATCAATTCAGATGGTGCGTTTCTCTGGCGCACAAAACCTTTTGGCGCACATTGGATTTCGCATATTGACGATCTCGATGCCGATGGCGCACTTGAAATTGTGACGAGCAACGGACGCGAGCTCCTTCTTCTTTCGGCTGACACCGGCGAGATTCTTTTTCGCGATATCGTTGGTCCTCCCTTTTCCTATGGGACGTATGCGCCGATGTTCAAAGTCCATTCGTTCTTTGGGAACGGGAAGCAAATTCTAATTCCCTGCTTCACAAGCAAAGAAGTTCCGATTTACGATTGCTCACATGGTGCTCGCAATACCCGCGTTCTGCACAAGCTATGGATGGACGATGGATACCATCCTTCGATTGTCATTGGCGATGTGAATAACGATGGAGTCGATGAAATTGTGATTGCACGGCTCGGCGGCGTGTACGTCTTCGAACCGAACGAGGGAAGAATGATTTCACAGACCATCTGGAAATCGGACGCAGCGGATGATCGATCATCCGCCGAACGACGTAGAAATTACGGCCACTTCGAGCTTGCCGATATCGATGGGGATGGGAACCTGGAAGCGATTATTCTGAGCGATAAAGTGACGCGCCACATCGCCGTACTCGGAAACGATGGGAATGGGAATTTTACGCCGCTTTGGGATCGGCTCATCGAACATATTTATCCGAACGACACGACCGAACTTCGCTACACGTCGAACTCGATGCGCGATTTCGATGGCGATGGGAAGTTGGAAATCGCAGTCAGCATTTTCAATGAACGGAAAGATGGAAAGTGGCACACCGAAATCCTGAAAGCAGAAACAGGGGAACGAATAATCGATCTTCAAAATCAATATCTTCGCGGCGCCCAGGAGGTGAATCGTGAACAAATGCTGTTCCTAAGCGAAGAAACTTCGCGCGGGCTTCGAGAGCGGAGCAACGTCTCTCTCTATTCACCACAGGATAAGCGAACGGTATGGGAATTGAACGATGCGCATTTTGCCGAGCGTGCCGATCATCCGCCTTCGCATTATTCGGAATTCAAACCCGATGTGTTTGCAGCGCATGAAATTTGGAAAGGGAAATTCGATGGCAAAGAAGGGGTTCTCATTCAAACGAATGATACGCTTTTGATGCTTTCCAGCGATTATTCCTTGACACAGACTTGGAGTGGACCGCCATCGAAGGACCTCTTTCGCGTCGCATTATTTTCGAAAGATACGATTTATCTCTCCCATTCGGATGGGGACGTAACTAAGATTACCCCACGGAATTCCGCTCCCTTTCTTTCCTGCGGTTATCATCTCACAACCGAAGCACATATCGCCGCGCGACCGGGAAGCATTCCCACGCTTGCAGAGGAGAAGGGTGTTCGTTATCTTCTTGCACCTGATTTTTCCGGCAATATTCATCCCTATACCCATGGGAATGATGAGCCAAATAAAATCAAAACGATTCGCGGACGCTCGCGGCTTGGATATGACGGAATCTATCACGCCGCATCGGTCATCGAAACAAAGAATGGCAAGCGGATTGTCATTATCGACGATGAAGAACTCGCGCATTCGCGACTTTCGCTTTATTCGCTGGAAGGTGAATGTATGCGGTCTTATGAGTTCCCGGATTTGCCGGTCAGCATTCTTGGCAATCGCATCGGATGCTACGATTGGCTTTATTTCCAGCATTCACGCGGCGAAGCGCTTTTTACAAGCTTCTATCAATCGTTTTCGATGAACAGTGAGTGCTCGCTTGCATTTCTTCTGGAGACCGGCGAAATTCTCTGGAGGATAAATTCCATTGGCGAAGGCGATTATGGCCGCGGCGCAGGCCCGTGGGGAACTGCTTCACGTCAACCACCCCCTAACCCCCGCCTTGAA
>DASYAJ010000100.1:0-8060 GCA_036501405.1 Kapaibacterium sp. (SeqCode) | reverse complement strand
ATTGCTGCGCCCGAAAAATCCGAACAAGCTGAAGCTCTCGGCTTACGAATGCGGCGAGGACCCGATCGGAGGTGCATGGGTGAAATTCAATGTGCGCTATTACGTCGTCGCTCTGATTTTCATTTTGTTCGATGTCGAGATTTTATTTTTGTTCCCTTGGGCCGTCGTGTTCAAACGGATGGGATGGTTTGCGATCGCAGAAATGTTTTCGTTCCTTGGCACCTTGCTTGTCGGTTATATTTATGTATGGGCGACAGGAGAGCTGGAATGGGCGCGGCCAAAACCATTCGTGGCACGGCTGAAAGACGTTGTCGTAGTTCGGAATCGTGGCCTTCATGCCACGGTTGTTGAGCCACAAGAGCCATACACGGCGTGACCGGAAGGTCACGACTACAAAGCGCATGAATACCAATCAAACCATCGAACTACCAGTCGTTCCTTCCCATCACGAAAAGACGGGAGATGGTAATGTTATAGTCACGAGTCTCGATGTGCTGTTCGATTGGTCGCGCCTTTCGAGCCTCTGGCAGATGACCTTCGGGCTTGCTTGCTGCGCGTTCGAAATGATGGCAGCATCCGCTTCGCATTACGATATGATGCGCTTCGGCGTCATTCCCCGGCCGAGTCCTCGGCAATCGGACGTGATTATTATTTCGGGAACCGTGACGCTGAAAATGGCAACGCGGATCAAAATGCTTTATGAGCAAATGCCCGATCCCAAATACGTGATCTCGATGGGGAACTGTTCCAATTGTGGGGGACCCTATTGGGAATATGGTTACCACGTCCTGAAAGGAGTCGATCGCGTGATTCCGGTGGATGTTTACGTTCCCGGTTGCCCGCCACGGCCGGAAGCGCTCATCGAAGGGTTGATGAAATTGCAGGAAATAATAAAAGGGAACGTCGGAAAGAACCAGGATTTGCAGGATTAAAAGGATTTTCAGGGTAACTTTATGACTACTTCCGAGATGGTAGAAAAAATATGTGCTGCATTCGGTAGCACGATTGGCGCATGGCAAGAATCGAAATCGGAAAATTTATATCAACGCAAACTGGGATCGTTTCTCGAAATTACCGATCGTTCCATACTCCGCGAGCTTGCCTTTTTTCTTCGCGACGATCTTTCATTCGATCATCTTATTTTGATTTCATCGGTCGACAATGGGAATGGTTCTCTTTCGATCGTGTATCATATCGAATCGACGCAAGAAGGTTATGTCCTTGTGTTCAAGGCAACAGTTCCAGTTGAGAATGGGTGGGTTCCTTCGGTCACAGACATTTGGTCCCACGCCAACTGGCACGAACGCGAAGCGTGGGACATGATGGGAATTCGCTTTGAAGGTCATCCGGATCGGAGCATTACCGGTGCGCCCCGCCGCATTTTACTCGAAGAAGATTATCCCGGCCATCCGCTACGCAAAGAGTTTCTGGAACCCGAATTTTATCATGGAATGAAAGTGCCGTACTGATGACCGAAACACTCGAACGACATATCCTTCCCCACTCTGCGCTTCATGCCAGCGGCCCAGTGCATGATGCCGCGTTTGTCGAGCGCGGGCGGCTGCACACCGAAGAAATGGTGCTGAATATCGGTCCGCAGCATCCCTCGACGCACGGCGTTCTCCGTTTGGAAACGGTGCTCGATGGGGAACTGGTCGTCGATGTTATTCCCCACATTGGCTATCTGCATCGCTGTTTTGAAAAGCACGCCGAGAATCTGACCTACCCGCAAATCATTCCCTACGTCGATCGGATGGACTATATCGCTGCGATGTCGGGCGAGCACGGTTATGTCGTCGCGGTGGAGCGAATGATGAACATTGAAGTTCCCGAAAAAGTCGAGTACATTCGTGTGCTTTTCGCAGAGTTGCAGCGTATCGCTTCGCACATGGTCGCGATTGGGACCTTTGGCATGGACGTCGGAGCCTTTACGCCATTCCTCTATTGCTTTCGCGACCGCGAAACAATCCTCGAAATGTTCGAAAAAACGTGCGGCGCCCGCTTCCTCTATAATTATATGTGGGTCGGCGGACTCTCACACGATTTGCATCCTGACGTGCTCGGCATGTGCCGTGAGTTTGTAAACACTTCCCGTGCGACATGGAAAGAAGTGAATAATCTGCTGACGATGAACCACATTTTCCGCGAGCGGACCGCTGGCATTGGCGTACTCGATGCAGAAGTCGCGATCAATGGCGGCGCATCGGGACCGATGCTTCGTGCGTGTGGCGTGAAGCGGGACATTCGCAAAACCGATCCCTATTCTATTTATGACCGCTTCGATTTCGACATTGCTATCGGTTCCGAGAAATTGGGAACCCTTGGCGACTCCTTCAATCGCCACTGGGTGCGCGTGCTCGAATGGGAACAATCGCTGAACATCGTTGAACAAGTGTTGGAACAATTCCCGGAGGATGATCTGACCGATGTGCAGTCTGCCATCCCG
Organism: Kapaibacterium sp. (SeqCode); assembly: GCA_036501405.1. Lineage (GTDB taxonomy): Bacteria > Bacteroidota > Ignavibacteria > Palsa-1295 > Palsa-1295 > PALSA-1295. The sequence goes on along the minus strand of DASYAJ010000100.1, from coordinate 5,614 downwards.
AAACGGCTGAAGCCGCCGGAGGGTCAAATCTATTCTCGGACCGAAACGCCGCGCGGGGAACTTGGATTTTATATTGTGTCGAAAGGCGATGTGAAGCCATGGCGCGTGAAGGTCCGTTCGCCAGCATTTTCGAACTTGAGCTTACTGCCGCTTCTTTCGCGTGGGTATCTCGTTGCCGATCTCATCGTCATTCTCGGTTCGATCGACATTGTACTGGGGGAAGTGGATCGGTAGCTCCATACGTGACGGAATGAAAGTTCCGGAAGGGCAACGTCAATGAATTTAAGCAGGAGATTATTTTAAAAGATGTACCGGATCGAAGCCCAAATCGAGCGTGGCTTTTCGGGGAAGCCGGGCCAGAAGTCGCTCGGACCGCCGAGAATGTTTTCCGCTTGGAACGAAAGCTGTAGCCTGCGCGAAAGCTCGGCCCGCGCGGTGAGATCGAGAAAGAAAAAGCTGCCGCCCGTGCGCGAAAGATATTGTACCTGAATCGCCGGTTGGATATTCTTCCACACCGAATTAAAATGATATGCGAGGTCGAACTTGCCCGTCGGAAGAATCGGAATCAGATTTGAATTTGGAAGTGTGATCGATTGAATGACCTCCGAAAACGAAAGGACATCGCGCTCGAAGATGAGAAAATTTCCCGCTGCCGTTACTTCCAGCCGTTCGGTCGATTCGGGAGTCACGATAAAGGCGATCGCCGAATCGCGGCCGGTCGCTTGCGAGAAAATTGGTTCTCGATCGCGCGTGATATACCGCGCTTCGAGCCGGAGTTCATCGTCCGGCGAGAGCATATAATTGGTGAAGGCCGCAAGATTGAACTTATCCATCGTTACCGATCGCGCATCGACAAAACCGGCATTCAGGGAATCGTTCTCTTTGAACCGAAGAACGGTTCCCGGCGAATAGAACGGATCGATTCCATTCAGCACGTTTGCCGATGCCAGCTGGCCCTGGGGCTCGAAACTCGCGCCGATCTCCCACCGCGCGTTGACCTGGTAGCGGGCTAGAACATCGGGAAGGACAGAAGAATAGTTCTCTCCCTGCACACCCTGACCCGAAAGCAGTTCCACGCCAGCGAACCACTCGAACTGGCTTTCGCTCCGGTCGCCAAGGAGTGCCTTGACCGTAGAAAGACTGATCGGCGTCGTCGCGTTGCCGAAGAAAGGGGCGTTCGGGTTTCCGGTATCGGCGGTCATTGAAGCATTTACATAGTTCCCGACGAACGTAAGCCGAAAGCTCGAAACGTCGAGGCGCGCCGCAAGCGAAGCCTCGATCGTGTTTTCATTCAACATGTTGAGATTATCGTTCCAATCACGATCGCCAACCGATGCATCGTAGTGAAATCCTTCCGAAACATCGCCGGTGAGCGTCGCCGAACCGTGGAAGTTCGAGAGGGTATGATCGGTCGTCGCCAGATTTGAAATTGCAACCGTTTTGGAACGATATCCCGCATCGATTGTCAAGTCCTGCGAGTGGAACGTATTTCGCGCGGGGTCCTCGCCGAGCTGGGCATCGATCGCCGCATGAAGCTTGAGCGATTGATGAATTGCCGATTGGGACGCCGCCAGCGCCTCGAAGTTTCCATCTCCATAAAGCGCCGAGCGTTCCGAAAGCGATTGCGCCATCCACGCTTCGATGCGTGGAAGCGGGATATTGCCTGCACCCAACTCCACAAAGGATTCCGACGGTGCGGCCTGTTCCAGCGGACGCGGCATTGGCGATTGATCGAAAAACGGGAGTGCTTCGAGTGTGACCGGATTGAGATATTGTACGAGCGATGAATCGAACGCGACCGCATTCAATGCCGTCTCCATCACCATGCTCGGCGGATAATTAAAATGAATGTGGGAACCGAAATGAGCCAACTCCGGGATTTCGACAAGTTCCGAATCGAGCCAGTCCTTATGCGGCAGCGATACGGCAGTATCGATCATCGAAAATCCGGAGTCGGCGTAATTCTGTTCGAGAGAATCGTTGAAATGTTGCCTTGCGAGATCAGTCCCGCGGACAGTATCGGTATAAATCAGCGTTCGGTTTTTCTGACCGCGTCGGAGTTCAGAAAGGATCATCGGCGGTAGCGGACGATTTCGGTAGTGGGAACTGGAATCGAATTGCGCTGGCGCGGTGCTTTGAGCCAACACTGGACAAGTACACAAAAACGCGAGGAAAAAAAAGAGATATTTCATTTTTTCTTTCCTTTCTTTGCTTTTTGTTTTTGTGGCGGCTGAAGGGTATCGAGCAGTGTCAATGCAGAAGATCGTTCCGAGGCAAGGGTACCACGCAGCGCGAGCATCGCATGAAGATCGCGTATCGCCTCGGCTTTTTTTCCAAGATGAACATTGGCGCGAGCAAGACCGAAGAGACAAATTCCCTCGCTTTGCATTGTCAACGGAAAATCTCGCTTCGCAGTTGTTAAATCGGATGCAGCTTTTGCCCAATTCGATTCCATCAAATAGGTTCCTGCGGACTGAACGGCGGCGGTCCCTCCAAAAACGTCTTTCGAATGCGAATCCATTACGGAACGAAATACACGACGTGCGCTATCGAATTGTTCATCCGCCGCAAGCAGCTCACCGGCTTTAATGGCACCGCGCGCGCTGATCGAAGCTTCTATCGGATATCGATTGGAAAGATCGAGCAGGACAGCAATTGCGGAATCGTTTCTGCGTCGATCGGCGAGCATTTCCCCATAAAAATACATTGCGTCGGGTGCGGCATCGTAAGAATAGTAGCGGTCCTGATATGCTTGCTGAAAATCCGTGGCGGCGCTATCGGTATTTCCACGCACACGTTCGAACTGGGCAAGATCGAGCCATGCGGAAGCCGCTTCGCTCAGCGAATCGTATCGATGCGTCACGGTATCGAGTTGCAGGATTCCCGATTCCGTGTCGCCGGTTGCCAGTTCGGATTCCCCAAGTAATAGTTCCGCATGAGGCCGCGCCGGATTGGAAGGATAACGCGTAAGGAAGGAACGAAATGTGCCAACCGCAGCGTCCGGCTGATCGAGTTTCATTTGGAACTCGCCTGCGCGGAGCAAAACCATTGGGCTGATCGGATTATTTGGGTTATTCGAAACGAACGTATCTGCTACGGCCATCGCTTCGGGAATTCTTTTCAAATCGGCAAGCGCGTCCTGCAAAGCAAAAAGTGCTGGACCCGCTTCCGGCGAATTCGCGTAGCTCGCAATCACGTTCTGATAATAATGGAGCGCCCCGCGCTCATCGCCATGGCGGACACGCTCCTCACCGGCTACATAAAGCGCGCGCGGCGCCACGGAAGACTTCCCATATTTTTCGCGGATCGTGGAGACCATCTCTTCCGCCGCCGAGCTCAGATTGATCGCATACGCCGAAAGCGCATAATTGAAATCCGCAAGATCGACGATATCGCTTTCGGGGAACTTTCGCCCGATATATTCAAAAGCATTCATCGCGCTGCGTTCCGAATCGATCTTCATTCGCGTGATCCCCATCATGAGCGTCGCGCGCGTAATTCGAAAGGGATTGAATCCCGGACGGTCGGTTGCACGGTTGTAAAGTGTGTTCGCGTGTTTCGTCATGCCCATCGCATACTCGGCATCCCCGGCATGTTCAAGCGCGTCGTAAGCGTAGCGCGAGATGGTATCGATGGCGAGCACTTTTTGGAACGCCGGTTCCGCTTGTGCAAAATCGTTGGCTTCGAAAAGACTCCAGGCGTAGTTATACTGCGCGTCTTCCATGCGCGTGCTTGTTGGATATTCCGCGATGAGCCGCGAGAACGTCGCAATGGCGGAATCGTAGTTCATCGCGCGGAAGTATGCCTTTCCCATCCAGAAAAGCGCCTCGTCCGTTCGGCCGGGAATGTGCTCGTGCGATTCGTTGAGATACGTTTCGAGTTCCTGCGCGGCTTCCGTCCAGTTCCCGAGCGGAACGAGCGAAAGCCCCCGTTCGAGGTGCGCCGCCGCGCTCACACTGGTATCCTGCGGTGGAAGATAGGCGAACGCGTTCAAAAAATATCGCTCCGCCCGCTCATAATCGTTCCGACGATACGCCAGCTCCCCGAGCAAAAACGACGCATAGGCGCCGCGCACACTTGGCTGCTCGCTGGCAGGTTCCAGCAGTTTCTGCGCTTCATAGCTATGCTCCTCGAACCGAATAAGCGCCAGTTGATACAATGCCTGATCGCTATAGAGCATGGAAGGCGCGAGCGCGAGCTTCTGCAAGGTCTGCGCCGCCTCCTCGAGCAGTCCTGCGCGCGCGAGCGAAACGCCCGCATAATAACGGGCGCGCTCCGGAAAATCGTTGTAGAGAAAAAACGAGGTATCGATGGCATCTTTCTCGATCACGGAACGGCGCACAATGGGAATCTTATTTCCGTTTGCAAGCGAGCCAGAAAGCGCGGTATCGTTCAAGTAGGGATCGAAATAATCTCCTTGCGCGCGAAGCGGCAGCGTCGATTCTTCGAGCAGCGCATATTGCTCCCGCGACGTATCGCTCACGGCGAGTTCCAAAAATACCGCTGCTGCATCTTTATATTGGCCCTGTTGAAAAAGCGACCATCCCCGCTCAAAGCGCAGCGCGTCTGAAACGAATCGTGCTTGCTCGCGGGTGAGTGGATCGTTCGAAGAATCAACGGCGCCATCGATCAGCGTTTCGCCCTTTTGCAGTACGTCGGTCGCTTCGGTCGATTTTCCGAGACTCGAAAGCGCGCTGCCGCGCAAAAGCTGCACTTCGCTCAAATAGAACGGCGAAATAAGTTCGGGAACGGAATCGTAGTGAACGCTTTCCATCGTTCCTCGACCGAGAATGCGGTCCTCTTCGGTCGAGCGAAGCAGAAGTTCTTCGATGAGCGGCGATGTATAATCGAGATTGCGCGCGGAAGTACGGATGCGGTGTTCGGTCGCATGGAAGCGCTTTTCCGCTTCGTCCATTGTTGCGAGCACGCCGGTAAAATTTCGTTCCGATCGTTCGACCGCGCCGAGGCGCAGGAGCGCCAGCAGCGCGAGCGGACTCTCGCGAATGCGCGAGGCCTTCGCGAAGTTCGTATCGGCGTCTGGGAATCGTTCCTCGCGCTCGAACAATTCTGCCAAATGGAAATAGGTGAGCGCCGCAAGCCGCGGATCGCTCGATTTTTCGACCGCCGCATGGTAGTTCTGTTCGGCCTGGGCATTCTCTCCGAGCGCGCGATAGCCTTCCGATTTCCAAAAATCGATCTCCGGCTGTACCGCCGCGGCCGAAGCGCTTGCTGTCTCGATCCGATCGAGCCGCGCGATGCCGCCTTCGACATCTTTTCGTGTGAGCGGCGTGCGAGAATAAAATTCCAATGCGCCAGCGAGCGCCGCATTCGTCGCCGTGCGGCTTCCGGCGGGTGTGTTCGAAAGGATATTGTCAATGCGCGATTCGGCCGAGAATTCCAATCGACGGTAATAGGCGGCGAGGGAACGAAAAAGATCGAGCGTCAGCAAATGCTCATTCAGAGCATAGTTGCGCGTCTCGGCTTCATTTAGTTGTTCGAGCGCGTCTGAGCTATAACTTTCGAGATGCGCATGGCGAAAAATGTCGAGCGCATTTTCCGTGCGCTCCTCGAACGGTGCGTTGAAAGCAGGCGAACGAATACCTTCCGGCTCCGG